>JBAXPJ010000020.1:0-41633 GCA_037132335.1 Sediminibacterium sp.
TAGACGAAGTAGAAGGAATTGATCGGTATAGAATTTCTTCTATTGAACCCAATTTATTAACCAATGAAGTCATTGAATGGGTAGCTACCAGTAAAAAGTTCATGCCCCATTTTCATATTCCCTTGCAAAGTGGCAGTAATGATATTTTAAGGCTTATGCGCAGGCGGTATCAAAAAGAATTGTACCAAGAACGTGTAGACTTAATAAAGCAATTAATGCCCCATTGCGCCATTGGCGTAGACGTTATTGTAGGGTTTCCTGGCGAAACTGATAAGCATTTTCAAGAAACATTCGAATTTTTACACCAATTAGACGTTTCTTATTTGCATGTGTTTACCTATTCCGAAAGAACCGCTACAAAAGCATTAGACATAACTCCCATCATACCTATGGCGGTAAGAAATGAGCGCAATAAAATTCTTAGAAATTTATCTTATCAAAAACTCCAATACTTTACAGAACAACATTACCAATCTAACAGAAAAGTATTGTTTGAAAATTTTGAAAAGAACGGAATGATGGAAGGATATACCGATAATTATTTACGTATTAGTACGCCTTTTAGAAACGAATGGGCTAACCAAATAATTGATTGGAAAATACAATAGTACTAGAACATTGGTTCAAGATAATCAATTGGGAATTCCACCACCATTACTTGGCCAAGGCTTTGTAGCTTAACATAAATCTTTTTCTTTTCTTTTTTTATCACCGTTCCTACTTTATCCATAAACACTCCATAAGTAACCAACACTTTAGTCGTTTCTTCGAATGCTTGTAATGACTGCAGTGTTAAAATGGCATCTTTTTCAGAAAGGTATTGTTTAATGATTTGAACTTCTTCGTCTCTAATAACAGCAGGCTTTCCTAAATAGTGTACAAAATTTAAAACACCATCAGTCATTAATACTGGTGTTCGATTTTTAATATCAATCCTTACAAAAATATAAGACTTAAATATTGGCTCGTCTATCTTTTTCTTTCTATCCGTCCACTGATTTTCAATTCTTTTAACAGGGCACCAGCTTTCAATATTTTTCCTAATTAGAGACGCGTGTATTTTCTTTTCCCATCTTGGTTTGGTATATAAAGCATACCATTTATTATCCTGCTCCATTTTTATTGTACTTTAAAAACTTAAATTAAATAAACGGGGGGATTATTTCTTTATTGATGCTTGCAAATTTGGGTGTATCATATCCCCTATTAATTTAACCGTTTCGTCTAATTCTTTATCGGTTTTAATTGACTTTAACCAAGCTAAATAACGCTCTCCTTTTTGCTTATCGGGATTATTATAAAACTTATCTTTATCAACAGCCATAGCATCTACATTAATATCTTTATCTAATTTCTGAAGCGCGTTATTTTGATTAACCGTTGTTTTTAATTGCTGCTGCATAGCACGATATTTTTCAATATTTAAATTCACCGGCTGCTCTGCATTTTTAGACAACCATTCTAAATTACTCTTTAAAAGATTGAGTGAATTGTCTTGTGCAATTTTGGACTTTTCTTTTGCAATAACAGCAGAATAATCTGCCAAGTTCCAGGTTTGGTAAGGTACTTTTGCAATTTCATCGTAAGGTAAAGAGGCAGGATTGTCTTTCTCTCTAATTTTATAAAACTCATATGCATCTGGCAAGATCACATCTGGGGTAACCCCTTTTAATTGAACCGATCCACCATTAATACGGTAATATTTTTGAAAAGTTAGTTTCACTGCACCATACTCTGTTCTGCCACTTGTAAAATCAATTGGCTTACCAAATGGAACTGTTTTTTGAACAGTACCTTTTCCATAAGTTGAAGTACTGCCAATTACAATACCTCTTTTATAATCTTGTATGGCTGCAACAAAAATTTCGCTTGCAGATGCACTTAATTCATTTACCATTACAACCAATGGACCATCATAAACAGTACCAGCTTGCTTGTCATTTAAGCTACTTGATTTTCCTTCTTTGTCACGCACTTGAACAACAGGGCCTTGATTAATAAATAACCCTACCATTTGAACCACTTCGTACAAAGAGCCCCCACCATTGGTTCTAATATCTAACACTACCCCATTTACTTTTTCTGCCTTTAATTTAACCAATTCTTTGGCCACATCTTCAGAACAACGGTTACCATTTTCACGTTCAAAATCTGCATAGAATTCAGGCAAATAAATATACCCTATTTTGTCTGCGCCGTTTTGAATAACCGCACTACGTACCAAGCCTTCGTCTAATAAAACTTCGTCACGAATAATACTTACAACTTTAATTGATCCGTCTAATTTTTTTAATGTTAATCGAACTTCCGTGCCTTTGTTTCCACGAATTAATTTCACGGCATCTTCTGTAGCATATCCTGCAACATCAACTGGTTCTTCTTTGCCTTGTGCTACTTTAATTATAATATCATTGGCAACAACTTCACCCGATTTCCATGCAGCACCTCCGGTTTGAACACTAGCAATTTTAATACCGCTTTCGTCTTCTTTTAATTGCGCACCAATCCCATAAAAACGGCGACTCATTTCTTCGTCGAAGGCTCTTTTTTCAATTGGTGGATAATAATCAGTATGTGGGTCCATCAAGTTTGTGATGGTATTTAAAAATGCATTGAATCTTTGGTCGTCATTGAAAGTACTTTTAATACGGTCGTACTTTTTATCCATAATTTTCAACACTTTCATCCTTGATTCTCGCTCTAAAGTAGTATCGGCTTTAACCACAAAATCTTTGGTTGATTTGTTTTTTTCGCGTTGGTCTAATACGTCTATATATCTTTCTAGGGTTAAATACTTTAAGGTTTTACGTATTCTATCTTTTCTGTCTGCTTCTGAACTAGCAAAACTTAATTTATCGCCATCTAAAACGGCTGTTTCATCTATGGTAAAAACGAAAGGCGTTGCTAAAATTTCTTTGTATAAAGCAACTACTTCGGTCATTCTTTTGGCGTATACTGCACTAACTGCCGGAGCAAATAGTATTGGAGCGCCATGAATTTCATCGTCAATAGTTGTTTCGAATTTTTTAAAACTATTGATATCTGATTGAAGAAAAAGAATTTTTTCTCCATCTAGCTCAGTTAAATATTTATTGAAAACTTCTTTTGAGAAAGCATCATTAATGGTTTTAGGACTGTAGTGTTCCGTTTCCAATAAAGACCCAATGGCGGTTAACAATCTTTGTCTTTGGGTAAGATCTGTACGATCAAAACGTCTATCAATTACTTTAAACGCAAAGAATAATGCACCAAATAATACAATGGCTGTTAAAACCAATCCTTTTCTACTCTTCATAAATTTTCTAAATTTTTGCATGACTAATCTCAAAAATAGCTGAAAAACACCTTTCGCTCTTACCTTTTATCGCAATTAACAAAGGTTTTTTTAAAAGAGATTTTAAAAAGAATCAAAATTGAGTTTCAGCAAATGCATAATTACCCTATTTTTGCAATCCTTTGAAACCAAAAAGTTTTAGAGAGAGTACAAACGGAGGGCGTAGCTCAGTAGGTTAGAGCGACAGTTTGTGGCACTGTAGGCCGTGGGTTCGAGACCCATCGTTCTCCCAACTAAAACCCTATAAGCAATTACTTATAGGGTTTTTTAATTTTTCAAACATGAATATTGCACTTTTTTTAATTCCATTGATTTCTGCTTTTATTGGCTGGTTCACTAACTGGATTGCCATTAAAATGCTATTTCATCCTAGAGTTCCCAAAAAAATTCTGGGTATGACCTTTCATGGTATTTTTCCAAAAAGGCAGCAACAATTTGCCGCAAAACTTGGCAAACTGGTTAGTGAAGAGCTACTATCTTTTTCAGATATTGAAAATAAAATAGCCGATCCTAAGAATATTGAACTGCTCATGCCCTATGTAGAAACACATATCGACCATTTTTTGCGCGTTAAATTACCAGAAGAAATGCCCATGATTAGCATGTTTGTGGGAGATAGAACCATAGCACAAATGAAAACGGTGTTTATTTCGGAATTAGAATCGTTATTTCCTCAGTTGATGACTAATTATATGGGGCAATTAGAAAAAGACCTCGACCTAGAAAAAATTGTTGTTGAAAAAGTAAGCAATTTTTCTAGTGATAAACTAGAGGAAATCTTATTAGCAATAATGAGTAAAGAATTTCGTTTTGTAGAAATCATTGGCGGTGTACTTGGTTTTTTGATTGGTTTATTGCAGGTTCTATTAACTATTTTAAGCTAATCACCGAAAATTTTTCGTTTTGACCCCATGTTTTTTAAAACTTTATCCATTCAAATTTGTCATATTACCGCTTGTACAATGATAAAAGCATAACCATCCATCATTGTACGAACTTTGCCTTACCACTATAAGAATTAAACATATTATGAAAAAAATAATACTTGCCGCAATTTTAATGTATATAAGCAATATATCTATTGCACAATACCCAATGGGTGGAATGAGAGGAGGCGCAGGCGCTAGTCAAAACATGAATGTTGGCCATTTTTATGGAAAAATCATTGACGCTAAAACCAATAAAGCAGTTGAAGGTGTTACTATACAGTTAACCGGCAACAAATTTGATACCGTAACAAAAAAATTGAAGCTAGCCATACTTTCAACACAAATCACCAAAGCAAACGGTGAGTTTAGTATTGAAAACCTATCCGTAATGGGCAGTTTTACGCTAAAACTATCTTCCATTGGCTATACCAAAATAGAAAAGCCCATTAGTTTTGGAATTAAATTCCCTCAAGGCGGACAAGGCCAACCAAATATGCAACAACTATTAGGAATGGTTGATAAAGATTTGGGTAATATCAAAATAGAACAAGACGCAACCAATCTTGGAAATGTAACCGTTAATTCTACTGCTAAGCCATTGTTTGAAATGGGTATTGACCGTAAAATTTTCAATGTAGATAAAAATTTAATGAGTGCTGGTCAAACCGCTACTGAAATTATGCGGAATATACCTTCCTTAAATGTTGATATAGACGGAAACGTAACTATGCGTAATGCAGCCCCAACTATTTTCATTGATAACAGACCTACCACATTATCCTTAGATCAAATACCTGCAGATATCATTGACAAAGTAGAATTAATTACCAATCCCTCTGCTAAATACGATGCATCTGGTGGTAATGCTGGTATATTAAATATTGTTTTAAAGAAGAATAAAAAAAGTGGCTATAATGGCGGATTACGAACAGGTATTGACTCTCATGGTAAAATAAATTTGGGAGGAGATTTAAGTGCCCGTCAAACCAAAACAAATATTTCATTAACTGGTAATTTTAATGAAAGAAAATCTATCTCAGATGGAACTGCAGATCGTAGCAACTTTTTATTAGTACCAAGTTCTATTCACCAATCTACTAATAGTGATGGTGGAGGATATTTTGGATTCTTTAAAGGTAGTCTTGATTATTTACTGAATAATAGAAATACGTTTACTATTGGTGCCAGTTATGTTAAAGGCGATATGAATAGTACGCAAACACAAAGAGTTGATTCATCAATTAAAGGCACGCTATCATCTTATAATCAAATTGCTAGTAGCAGTCAAGGTATATTTAAAGATTTTGGTACACAATTAAGCTATAAACATAATTATGCAAAAGCTGGTGAAAGTTTAGCTGCTGATTTTAATTTTAATAATAGTAGTAACAATAATAATAGTACTATAAATACACAAAATTATTATTTAGATAATTCTATCAAGTCTGCCGCATTCAAACAAAAAACCCTTGGTAGTGGTGCTAGAACCAACTATACCCTACAACTTGATTACGAAAATGAATTAGGAGAAGATTCAAAATTTGAAACCGGTGCACGTGCAGCAATTCGCGACAACAATAATGCTAGTGACCAATATCGTTTTAGCACAATTGGTGGTGTTAGTGACTATTTTATTATTCCAACTATTAGTAGTAAATATAAATTCAACGACCAAGTTTATGCTGGTTATGTAAACTATTCTTTTAAAGCAAAAAAATGGAGTTACCAATTAGGTTTTCGTGTAGAAAGTTCTAATTATACTGGAAGTTTATTAAAACAAAATGGCGCTGACTCATCGAATTTTGCTGTAAAATATCCATTGAGTTTGTTTCCAAGTGCATTTGCTACCTATAAAATAAATGCATCACAAGATTTCCAAATAAACTATTCGAGACGTGTGAATCGTCCTAACTTTTTCCAATTAATGCCTTATCCAGATTATTCTGATCCACAGAATATTAATATTGGTAATGCAAAACTAAAACCAGAGTTCACAAACTCTTTTGAAGCATCTTACAACAATGCATACAAGAAAGGAGCGAATTTTCTAGCAACTGTTTATTTTAAATACAGCACCAATCTAATTACGCGTTATGTATATCGCGATAAGAATGGTTTATCAGCTGGTGATAGTGCTTATTTCAACACTTATATTAATGCAGACAATAGCATGACTTATGGGTTAGAATTATCTAATAAATTACCTGTAAACAAATGGTGGGACCTTACTTTAAGTTTCAACTTATTTAATTCTAAAATCAATTCTAGCATTCCTGATCAAGTAGTTGATAATTCATTATTAAGTTGGTTTAGCAAAATGAACAATAATTTCAAATTAACTAAAACATTGTCTTTACAATTAAGCGGAGACTACCAAGCAAAAACTATTTTACCACCAGGCGGTAGTAGTAGTCAAATGCAAGGTCGTGGTGGAATGGGTGGCGGCGGTATGTTTGGAGGTCCTCAAACATCGTCACAAGGATATAATTTTCCGCGTTATTCAGCAGACCTAGCCATTAAAAAAGATTGGACTTGGAAGAACGGTAAATCTGGTTCATTAACAGTAAGTATGAGCGATATATTCAGAACACAGGTTTCAAAATCTTTCTCTGAAAGTGTTTACTTTAGCCAAATTAGTATCAGAACTAGAGACCCACAACAAGTACGTGTGAATTTTAGTTACCGTTTTGGTAAGTTTGATGCAACTTTGTTTAAACGCAAAAACACCAAAGCAGATATGGGATCTGGCGGAATGGATATGATGCAATAATCTATTAATCATTATACAAAAAAGCTTGACTGTTATGCAATCAAGCTTTTTTTTGGTATACTATTGAACTGATCAATAAAATGACCCCCAATTTAAATTTAGTCTTGTTTACCTGTAAGCATTGGCACAAATGAAAATGCTTCAAATGATTCTTGTTGAATACTACCATCGGCCATTTTAGTAATGCGCAGCATGCGTTGTATGTCGCCTTCGTTTAAAGGTATTACCATCATACCTCCTACTTTTAATTGTTCAATTAGTTTTGGCGGAATCATTGGCGCTGCGGCTGTGATAATAATTTTATCAAAAGGCGCATACGCTGGCAAACCCTGAAAACCATCGCCATAAAAGAATTTAATATTGGGATATTTTGGGCGGAGATAATAATTTTTTTGTTCGTCGTATAATTTTTTTTGGCGTTCAATGGTATAAACCCATGCGCCCATTTCTGCTAAAACACTTGACTGATACACACTCCCAGTGCCTATTTCAAGAACTTTGTCGTTTTTTTTAACTTGTAATAATTGAGATTGATAAGCAACAGTATAAGGTTGCGAAATAGTTTGGTTAGCGCCAATTTCAAAGGCACGATCTTCGTAAGCAATTTTATCAAATGCAGAATCTAAAAAAAAATGTCTAGGAATAGTATTGATAGCTTCTAACACTATTTCATCGGTAATTCCTTTTGTTCTTAATAATTCTACCAATCTTTTTCTAAACCCTTTATGTTGGTAGGTATCTAAATAATCTTTTCTCATAAACAAAACGAATATAACACATCTGTTGAATGATGCTTTTGATGTGAATAGAAAGATTATTGTAAATGCATATCCACAATAATGCGTTTAATTTTTTGCTCCAATTCGGCATATACCCCATCGAAATCGGCTTTATTGGCTAGTGTAGATTTAACACTGAAATAAAATTTAATTTTTGGCTCGGTACCAGAAGGTCGGGCAGATATTTTAGAACCATCGGCAGTGATAAATTGCAACACATTGCTTTTTGGTAAAAGAATGGGCCAAGTTTCTCCAGTTGAAGGGTTCGATCCTTTTTGTAATTCGTAATCTAATAATTGAACTACCTGCGCGCCATCAATTGTTGCAGGTGGATTATTTCTAAATCCATCCATCATATCAGCAATTTCCTTTTGGCCATTCATGCCTTTTTTAGTGATGCTAATTAAGTTTTCGTAATAGAAACCATATTGCTGATAGAGTTCAATCATCTTTTCAAACAAGGTCTTTCCTTGCTCTTTGGCATAGGCGGCCATTTCGCACATTAGGGCAACGGCACTAATGGCATCTTTGTCTCTAATTTGATCGCCAATCATTAAACCAAAACTTTCCTCTCCTCCTATTACATAATTTTCTTGCTGCTCTTTTTCTTTAATTAATTCTGCAATCCATTTAAAACCTGTTAGTACATTGTAACAGGCAACATCATTTGCAGCTGCCAATGCATTGATCATTTCTGTAGTAACAATGGTTGTAATAACCATATCGTTGGGTTGCGCTATACCCTTGGCTTTGCGGGCTTCTAACATATAGGCAAAAGCCAATACAGCCGTTTGGTTACCATTCATTAATACCCATTCGCCTTTGTGGTTTTTTACACCAATACCAACGCGGTCTGCATCAGGATCTGTACCCAATAAAATGTCGGCATCAAGTGCTTTTGCTTTACTAAGCCCAATACTCATGGTTTCGGACTCTTCGGGATTAGGATATATTACTGTAGGAAAATTACCATCAGGAACAGATTGCGCTTCAACAACTGTAACATTGGTAAAACCAAAATCTTTTAATACTTGTGGCACTAATGTAATACCCGTTCCATGTATTGGAGTGTATACAATTTTAAGGTCGTGTTGTTTGGCAATAACTTCTGGATATACGCTTAGGCCTTTTACCATTTTTAAATAAGCATCATCCATTTCTTTACCCATGATGGAAATATTCATTTCTCCACCGGTCCATTTTACATCATCAATACTAGTTACTGCTTCTACTTCTTTAATTACATTTTTATCGTGCGGCGGTACTAATTGACCACCATCATTCCAATAAGCTTTATACCCATTGTATTCTTTGGGATTATGCGATGCAGTACATACCACGCCGCCTTTACAGCCCAAATGCCTAATGGCAAAACTCAATTCTGGTGTAGGCCTTAGTGCTTCAAATAAATACACTTTAATGCCATTGGCTGCAAATACATTGGCTGTTGTTTCAGCAAAAAAACGGCTATTATTTCTGCTATCGTGCCCAATGGCTATTTTAATAGTTTCGACAGGATAGGTTTTTTTTAAATAATTGGCAAAGCCTTGTGTAGCCATGCCAATGGTATACTTGTTAATTCGATTGGTACCAACACCCATAATTCCGCGTAATCCACCAGTACCAAATTCTAAACTTTTATAAAAAGCATCGGCTAATTCGTCTTGATTATTGGCTTGCATATTTGCAATAGCCTCTTTGGTTGCTTGGTCGTAATTTCCGTTTGCCCAATTATTTACCCTTTCTTGAATTACTGCGTCCATATAGTATTGTTATAATGAAAACCAAAAATATTAAAAGATTATTTAATCTATTGCAAATATCTAAATCACGTATGCACCCATAATTTGCCCATCAGCCACTTCTACTTCAATATGATTTTCAGGTGTTGTAGCAACTGAAATACCTACATAATCGGGTTTTACAGGATATAATTTATACATGCGCTCAACCAAAACAAGGGTTTGAATAGTTCTAGGATAGAACTCTAACAAGGGTTTTAGTGCATACAATAAGGTTTTACCACTATTGGCTACATCATCAATTAACACCAAGTTTAAATCTGTTAGGTTGCTATTTTCACTCAATACCACTTCTTTGGGTAATTGCTTATTAAGTGAAAGCGATATGATGGATATTTTATTGCTGATATAAGGTTTTAATAACTCGGCAATTTTCTGGGCTATGACTAAACCATTGGTACGCACACCTATTAAAATAACATCAGCGGAGCTACCACTTAGGTTTTCTGCCAGTTCCAGTGCCATGCGGTGCAATTTTTGGTTGGCCGATTCTTGGTTGAGGATAATTTTTTTTTCTGACATAGACATTTTTTGTAGTTCAAAAATAAGCACAATAAAATCAACCAACAATCCAATTTACAACAAAGCAAAACTGCTAACTTTAACCCCTCAACTTTTAACTATGCCAATACTCCAACAAATTCTTTTTGTGGCATTATTTATCATCGCTACATGGCTATTTACCAAAAAAGCAGGTGAAATTAAGCGGAATATCTTTTTGGGCCGACCCGAAGACAGATCCAACAACCCTTCAAAACGCTGGAAAAACGTTTTATTATTGGCTTTAGGGCAAAAGAAAATGTTTAAAAATCCATTAGTAGCCGTTTTGCATTTAATTATTTATGGCGGATTTATCATTATCAATATTGAGGTTTTAGAAATATTATTAGATGGCCTTTTAGGAACACACCGTTTGTTTCTGCCACTATTGGGCAATTACTATGCTTTTATTATTAATGTATTTGAAAGTTTGGCCGTATTGGTAACACTGGTATGTATTGTTTTTTTAACCAGAAGAAATATTATCAAGCTAAAACGCTTTGCCAATAAAGATTTGGAAGGATGGCCTAAATCGGATGCCAACTATATTCTAATAACAGAAATCGTTTTAATGAGTTTGTTTTTATTAATGAATGCTACTGATCAAGCCATTCAATTAAAAGGCAGTGAACATTATAAAACAACCGGAACACTCTTCTTTTCTTCGTTTATCAGTCCGTATTTTTCAAACATTCCATTAAGCAGCTTAGTTGTAATTGAACGCATTTGTTGGTGGTTACACATAATAGGCATTTTTACATTTTTAAATTACCTACCCTATTCTAAACATTTGCATATTGTATTGGCTTTTCCAAATGCTTATTATGCCCGTTTAAATGCTGTTGGACAAATGAGCAATATGCCATCTATACAAAACGAAGTATTGTATGCCATGCAGCCAGAATTAGCACCAACCAACGCAAATCCGCCAGAAAAATTTGGGGCAAAAGATATATTTGATTTGAGTTGGAAAAACTTAATGGATGCATATAGTTGTACCGAATGTGGAAGATGCACCAGCGCTTGTCCGGCAAATATCACGGGCAAATTATTGAGTCCTAGAAAAATCATGATGGCCACCAGAGATCGACTAGAAGAAGTGGGCAAGAATATTAATCAAAATAAAGCCTTTGTAGACGACGGAAAATCATTAATACAAAACTATATCAGCATCGAAGAATTACGCGCCTGTACTACTTGTAATGCTTGTGTAGAGGAATGTCCGGTAAGTATATCACCCTTAGATATTATTATAGAACTAAGGCGTGCGCTAATTATGGAAGACAGTAATGCGCCGCAAGAATGGAATAGTACATTTAGTAATATTGAAAATAATTTTGCGCCATGGAAATTTGCGCCAGACGATCGAGCTAATTGGATCAATGAAATGCCAAATAATTAATCCAATTAACTTTAAACTAACTTTACTTAAATCTTTCCAATATGAAAGTAAATACCATGGCTGAAATGCTTGCAAATGGCCAAACACCCGAAGTGTTGTTTTGGGTGGGTTGTGCAGGAAGTTTCGACCAACGAGCACAAAAAATCACCAAAGCATTTGCAACCATCCTTAATAAAGTGGGCGTTAATTATGCCATTCTTGGAAAAGAAGAAGCCTGTACTGGAGACCCTGCAAGACGTGCTGGAAATGAATTTTTATTTCAAATGATGGCCTACCAGAATATTCAAATTTTAAATGGATATGGTATTAAAAAAATCATCACTACTTGTCCGCATTGCTTTAATACATTTAAAAACGAATACCCAGAATTGGGTGGTACTTACGAAGTGATTCACCATACCAGTTTTTTACAGCAATTAATTGATGAAGGAAAAATAAAACTTAAAGAAGGCGGTGAATTTAAAGGCAAGAAAATTGTTTACCACGATAGTTGTTATTTAGGTAGGTCGAACAATATTTATGAAGCACCTCGTAAAGTATTAGAAGCGCTAGATGCAGAACTAGTAGAAATGAAACGTTGTAAAAGCAATGGTTTGTGTTGTGGTGCAGGTGGCGCGCAAATGTTTAAAGAAGATGAACCAGGTAACAAGCGCATTAATACAGAACGAACAGACGAAGCCTTAGAAACGGGCGCTGCATTCATTGCATCGGCCTGTCCTTTCTGCAATACAATGATGACAGATGGCGTAAAAAATAGAGAAAAAGAAAATGAAGTAGCCGTTTTGGATATTGCCGAAATGATTGCCGCTTCTATGGAATAAACAATAAATTTTTAAACATGAGTTTCGAATACAGCAACTTAATTCCAGCAGATTTTCATGCAAATTCAAAAGTATGGATTTACCAAAGTAGCCGATTGTTTTCTATCAGCGAAGCCTTTGAAATTGAAGATAAACTAAATAGCTATTTAGCCAATTGGAAAACACATGGCACCCCCGTAAAAGGTTATGCCAATTTATTCTTTGGGCAGTTTATTGTAATCATGGCCGATGAATCTGCAGCACATGTTGGGGGATGTAGTACCGACACATTGTTTAGAATGGTTCAAGACCTAGAACTTCATTACAAAGTATCCTTACTTAATCGTCAGAGCCTGGCTTTTTTAATAAAAGACAAAGTACAAATGTTACCAATGAGTCAAATCAAACACGGTATTGAAAATGGCTTTTTAAATACAGACACACTTTATTTTAATAATTTGGCCGCCACAAAAAATGAGTTGCTAAACAATTGGATTATACCAATCAAAGACAGTTGGTTAAACACCCATTTTAAAACTACTTAATAAAAAAGATGTATATAGTTTACGGAATACCCAATTGCAACACCGTTAAAGACACCATTAATTTTTTAAAAACAAACCAGATTGAATATACTTTTCATGATTATAAAAAGAAAGGTATTACCGAAGAAAAATTACAAGACTGGTGCAAACAAAAAGGATGGGAAGTGTTGTTAAATAAAAAAGGAAGTACCTGGCGCGCTTACGATATTAACCACCAACGAAAAATAGTGAATGAAAAAACAGCCATTGCGTTTTTATTAGAAAAGCAATCTGCTATTAAACGTCCTATTATTGAATTAGATGGAAAGATTGTAATGATAGGATTCGACGAAACCAGTTATACCCTATTTTTTATTCGATAATTATTTTAGAATAGTGGCTAGTGTTTGAATCAATTCTTCGCCTCTTAAATTTTTACCAATAATTTTTCCGGTAGGATCAATGAGCATATTGGCTGGAATGCTTTGTATTTTGTACAATTGTGCAACTGCATTGCTCCAATATTGCAAATCACTTAAATGCGTCCAGGTTAAGCCATCGTCTTTAATAGCCTGTAACCACCTCGATTTATCTTGATCAAGTGAAATACCCAATACCGTAAAATTCTTGGCTTTAAAACGATTAAAAGCCCTTACAACATTAGGATTTTCTTGTCGGCAAGGTCCACACCAACTAGCCCAGAAATCTACTAGAACATATTTGCCTTTAAAAGAAGCTAATGAAACCAATTTTCCTTCGGTATCTTTTTGAGAGAAAGGAATAGCCATAGACCCTATAGCACCAAGCTTTGCTTCATCAATTGCTTTTTCTAAAGTTTTGGCATAAGCAGAAGTTTTGGCCCCAGCCGTTAATAATTTATAACTTGGCTCTACTAACAAAATTCCACCAGCCCCTTCAAACAATGGGGTTATTACATATAATACAAAAGGACTAACAGGAGAATTGGGTTTTAATTTAGCAAAGTCACTTGCAGTTTGAATAACACCTGATTTGTTGGCATTAAATTCATTCATTAAATTATTGCGTTTGGTAGCATCTTTTTCTTGGTTGATAGCAGCCGCTAATGAATTTAACCTATCTCTAAACGGGTTGAATTGTTGTTTGAAGTATTCGTAGTCTACTTGCAATTGAGAGCCACTCATATTTAAACCGGTAGTTAAATCACCTACAATTTGTAAAGTATCATTAAATAAAAAAAGGTCTATCCCTTCTTTATAACCATCAAAACTTAATTGAAAAACATCGGCTTCTTTTAGTTTGCCTGAAATGGTAAATTGGCCATTACTAACAATTGTATTAGCAATTAATGTGCCTGTTGTTCCACCTTTTAAAGATACTTGTGTATTATCTTTCAAACCTTTAATAGCAGCTTTAATTACAAAATCTTTCGTATTAGTTTGGGCGAAAGACAATATTGGTAATAATAAAAAAATAAATAATTGACGCATATTATTTTGAATGACGTTTTTGTAAAATATCCATAACATCTGTTAACCGATATCCTTTGGCATTTAATAAAATTAAGTAATGAAACAATAAGTCGGCCGATTCGTTTAAAAATAAATCTTGGTCATTGTCTTTTGCTTCAATAACTAGTTCAACCGCTTCTTCGCCCACTTTTTGGGCAATTTTATTCATCCCTTTGGCAAATAGGCTAGCCACATAAGAATCGTCGGGCGATGCTTGTTTGCGCAGTTGAATAATATCTTCAAGGTATGTTAAGAAATTATTGCTATGGTTTTTTTCCATCCAACAAGTGTCGGCACCGGTATGGCAAACTGGTCCTAGGGGATGTGCTTTAATTAATAAAGTATCATTATCACAATCAACCGAAATAGTTTTTAATTCTAAGTAGTTACCAGATTCCTCTCCTTTTGTCCACAAACGTTGTTTGCTCCTACTAAAAAAAGTTACACGGCCAAGCGCTTCGGTTTTTTCAAGCGCTTCTTGGTTCATAAAACCTAGCATTAACACTTTATCGGTATTAAAGTCTTGTATAACGGCGGGTACTAAACCATCTGCGTATTTTGAAAAATCTATATTCATGATTGTTGTATTAAATTCTAACAATAATTCCTTTTTCGTTTAAATAATTTTTCAAATCTGGAATGGCAATTTCCTTAAAATGAAAAATGCTAGCAGCTAGTGCCGCATCGGCTTTGGCTGTTGTAAGCACATCAACAAAATGATCCATCGTGCCACCGCCGCCAGATGCAATAATTGGAACGGGCAATGTTTCCACCAGTGTTGCGGTAATGTCTAGGGCAAAACCTTGTTTGGTGCCGTCGTGGTTCATAGAGGTTAATAATATTTCACCAGCCCCCAAATCTACGGCTTGTTTGGCCCAATCAATACATTTTGAATCTGTTTTAACCCTTCCACCATTCAAATACACATACCAATTACCATCGGCTTCTAACTTTGTATCAATGGCTAAAACAATGCATTGGCTTCCAAATTCCTTGGCTAAATCTTTAATTAATTGTGGATTTTTATAGGCCGATGTATTAACCGAAATTTTATCGGCACCATTTTGCAATAACACACTAACATCATCAACACTACTAATTCCTCCACCAACGGTAAAAGGAATATTAATATGATGCGATATTCTATTCACTAACTCACTTAAGGTTTTTCTTTTTTCAATCGTAGCCGTAATATCTAAAAAAACCAATTCATCGGCACCTTGTGCTGCATAAAATGCACCCAATTCTACTGGATCACCAGCATCACGAATATTTTCGAAATTCACACCTTTAACAGTGCGTCCGTCGCGAATATCTAAACAAGGAATAATTCTTTTTGTAAGCATTTTATTACGCTATTCTTTGTTTAAAAATTAGACAAGTCTTTTAGTGCAATTCTTCCTTCATAAATAGCTTTTCCAACAATAGCACCAGAACAACCCAATTCTTTTAAGGCAGTTAAATCTTCTAAACAACTCACACCACCACTAGCTATAAAATACAAAGAAGGAAATTTATTCACAATATTCTTATACAAATCAATGGATGGGCCTTCTAATTTACCATCCTTACTAACGTCGGTACAAAAGGATTGTAAAATTCCCTTGCTAATATAATCTTGTAAAAAATCGTAAATATTAATATCTGTAGTTTCTAACCAACCAGCAACAGCAATTTTTTCTGACTTT
Source organism: Sediminibacterium sp. (assembly GCA_037132335.1). Classification (GTDB taxonomy): domain Bacteria; phylum Bacteroidota; class Bacteroidia; order Chitinophagales; family Chitinophagaceae; genus Sediminibacterium. Next base: position 16,059 of record JBAXPJ010000020.1, read on the forward strand.
ACATCGGCACCCAAAATAAATTTATCTGCTCCATATACCCTTAACCATTCTAAAAAAGTATCGGGCTCTTTCACGGCCAAACTTCCAATAGTTGCAAAAGCTGCACCAGATTCAAAAACAATATTTAAGTCTTTGTCTTTTTTTATTCCGCCTCCAAAATCAATACTCAAAGTGGTGTAGGCAGCAATCTCTTGCAACACGGCCCAGTTCTTTACTGTGCCTGCTTTTGCACCGTCTAAATCTACTAAATGCAAACGCTTTAATCCAGCAGCTTCAAATTGCTTGGCAACCTCTAATGGGTTTTCGTTGTAAATAGTTTTTTGTGCATAATCGCCTTGTGTAAGTCGAACGCATTTTCCATCAATAATATCAATAGCCGGTATAATTTGCATAGTAGTGATTTTTTTATCCTTATAATTGGATAAAGTTTTTTAATATCTGCTCTCCAATTCCAGCACTTTTTTCTGGATGAAATTGTAGACCATAAAAATTGTTTTTATGCAAGGCCGAACTATAAGGCTGTACATAGTCTGTTTGCGCAATGGTATGTTCGCCCAATGCCGCATAATATCCATGAACAAAATAGCAATAACTATTTTCTTTGATTTGGTTAAAGATGGGAGTTTGTAAATGAGTAATGGTGTTCCAACCAATTTGAGGCACTTTTAAATTGGATTGTGCAATACTATTTGGTTGAAATTTTTGTACGCGTTCTTCAAAAATCCCCAAACATTGGGTATTGTTCTCTTCGCTATATGCACACATTAATTGCATTCCCAAACAAATACCCAAAACGGGTTGTGTAAGACTTACAATCAATTTGTCTAATTGACGCGCTTTCAAATATTGCATGGCCGTACTCGCTTCGCCAACACCGGGAAAAATCACTTTATCTGCTGCCATGATTGCCGCATGATCATCCGTTACAATAGCCTCAACTCCTATTCGCTCTAATGCATAAAGCACCGATTGAATATTGCCGGCATTGTATTTTATGATCACTAGTTTCATGCTATTTCAATTTCTTTTTTGTTAAATAACTGCGCTTATAAACTGTTTTACCGTTGCATCAATATTTGTTGAACCTTCTAATGCTTTAATAAAAGCAGTTCCAATAATTGCGCCGTTTGCATATTTACAAGCCGACTCAAAAGTATTGCGGTCTTTAATGCCAAACCCAACTAACACAGGGTTCTTCAATTGCATTGACTGTAATTGTTCTAAGTATTTTTCTACCGAATTAAAATCTTTGTCTTTTCCGGTTGTGGCCGAAGAACTTACAGCATATAAAAATCCAGTACTTAAATTATCGAGTTGTTGAATTCTTTCGGTTGAAGTTTCGGGGGTTACTAAAAAAATAAAATCTAAACCATATTTTTTTATAATAGCACCATATTCCATTTCAAATTCGTACTCTGGCAAATCGGGTAAAATCAAACCATCAACACCAACAGCACTTGCGTCTGCACAAAATTTTTCAAAGCCATATTGCAATACAGGATTCATATAACCCATTAAAATAATTGGAATATTTATTTGTCCTTTAATTGCTTTTAATTGTTCAAACAACACAGCAATGGTCATGCCATTTTGCAAAGCAATATTGCCACTTTCTTGAATTACCGGACCATCGGCAAGTGGATCACTATAGGGCATTCCTAGTTCAATAATGTCAGCACCATTATTTTGTAATGATTGTATAATAGTTGCAGTACTATCTAATTGGGGATATCCTGCGGTACAATACACATTCAATACCCTTTCTTTTTTATTTGCAAACAATGCTTGTAAACGACTCATGAATCCAATTTTAAAATATACTTTTCTAATTATTACACCCCCAAATCTAATTCTCTAATATAGGTTGCCAAATCTTTATCGCCCCTGCCACTCAAGCAAACTACTACCCTATCGGAAGATTTTAAATTCATTTTTCCTAACACTGCAAAAGCATGTGCTGTTTCTAGTGCTGGAATAATTCCTTCTGTTTTACTAATATGAATTGCTGCATCTAATGCTTCTTTATCTGTAGCACTTAAAAAAGTACCCCTTCCAGATGTATATAAATGCGCATGCAATGGACCAACTCCTGGATAATCTAACCCTGCAGAAATACTATGTGGCTCTACTACTTGGCCATCTGCCGTTTGCATTAACAAACTTTTACTTCCGTGTAAAATACCTGGTTTACCCAATTGCGTTGTTGCTGCACTCATGCCAGAATATACGCCCATACCAGCTGCTTCAACAGCAACTAATTGTACGCTTAGCTCATCTAAAAAATGATAGAATGCACCTGCTGCATTGCTTCCACCTCCCACACAGGCCACCACATGCGTTGGTAATTCATTGCCTGTTTTTTCTTTTAACTGCCAGCGAGTTTCTTCACTAATAACACTTTGAAAACGAGCCACCATATCTGGATAAGGATGCGGACCAACCACACTGCCAATAATATAATGCGTATCTATAGGATTATTAATCCAGTCACGAATGGCTTCGTTGGTTGCATCCTTCAACGTTTTGCTACCACTCAATGCAGGAATTACTTTAGCACCAAGCATACGCATACGTGCCACATTCGGGGCTTGGCGTTCAATATCTTTTTCACCCATGTAAACAATGCATTCTAATCCTTTCAAAGCACATACAGTAGCCGTTGCTACACCATGTTGGCCTGCACCTGTTTCTGCAATGATTCTAGTTTTGCCTAGTTTAATGGCCAATAAAATTTGACCAATGGTATTATTAATTTTGTGCGCGCCTGTATGACAAAGGTCTTCGCGTTTTAAATAAATTGCAGCATTAAATTCTTTACTCAATCGCTCTGCTAAAAATAGCGGCGTTGGCCTACCTACATAATCTTTTAGTAATGATTGGAATTCTTTTTGAAAACTCGCCTCATACATAATTTCTAAATAGCGTGCTTTTAATTCCTCCACATTTCTGTGTAACATTTCAGGAATATACGCACCGCCAAATTGGCCATAATATCCTTGTAAATCGGGCTGTTGAAAACTAGTGGTTGTGTTCATCATTTATTACTTTAAACTATCCCTTAATGGCTGTTACAAAAGCCTGCACTTTTGCCATATCTTTTATGCCTGGTGTTATTTCGAATTTGCTATTGATATCTACCGCAAACAAATCTTTTGCTACCGAGCTTGTTGAAAATTCTTTTAATAAATCTGCATCAGTGGGCTCAATTCCTCCACTTAAAAAAAATGGCTTTCTAACAGTCTCTCCTTCTAATTGTTTCCAATTAAACTTCTTTCCTGTTCCGCCATATCCTGCACCTTCTGTATCAAATAAAAACATATCTGCTACATCTTGGTAATCTTTTGCGCGCCACAAAATATTTTCACCCTCACGCATTCTAAACGCTTTTACAACTGTTACATAGTTTGAAATGCGTTCGCAATATTTAGGAGATTCGTCTCCGTGTAATTGCACCAAATACAATCCACAAGCATCAACCATATGCAGCACTTCTTCTTCAGGCGTATTAACAAACACGCCTACTTTGTTAATTTGTTTCCCTTTTAATTTTCGAAGTTGCTCTTTGGTCATCTGCGAAAAAACATATCGGGGAGATTTGGGATAAAAAATAAAACCTGCAAATTCAACTCCCATTTCATCGAGTTGCATTAATTGATCAGGTTTAGTAATACCACAAACTTTAATACGCATACTATTTTGCTTTTAATTGATTTACAAAATCAGCAAAAGCAATCGAAGGGCTAGCTTGTTTCATAAAATTTTCTCCAATTAAAAATCCTTTAAAACCTGCTTGGCGTAAAGTTACAATAGTATCTACATTACTAATGCCACTTTCTGCAATAGCTAGTTTATTACTTGGAATTTGTTTGATTAAAGCCAAAGAAGTATCAATGCTCACTTCAAAGGTTTTCAAATTGCGGTTATTTACGCCCACTAAATCAATACTATCACAAATATGTTCTAACTCTTGTTCGTTATGAATTTCTAGCAATACTTCTAAACCTAAAGACTTAGCGGTTGCTGCCATTGATTTTACTTTATCAGGACTTAAACATGCAGCAATTAATAAAATCACTTCGGCGCCATGGGCTTTTGCTTCAATAAGCTGGTATTCATCAATCATAAAATCTTTGCGCAATAAAGGCAGTTCATTAATGGAAGCTGCTAATAAATCGTTTAATGATCCGCCAAAAAATTCGGTATCGGTTAAAACAGAAATACCTGACGCTCCATATTTGGCATAAGCCATGGTTACTTCTTCAACCGTTGCTTGGTCATTGATAACACCTTTGCTTGGAGACTTTCGTTTAAACTCCGCTATAATTCCTGTTTTTGTAGGATCTAATAAAAACGAATACAAGGAAAGTGTTTCGGCAGAAAAATATTTCATCTGCTCTAAAACCGCAACAGGTGTTTGCAATTTTCTAGCCGCTACTTCTATTTGTTTTTGTGCAACAATTTTGTCTAGAATATTCATATTATTGAAGGCTAATTAATGTTTGTAATGACTGGTATGCTTTACCCGATTCAAGGCTTTCTACAGCTGCTAAATAAGCATCATTATAGTTGGCGTATTTTCCTGTACAGTGCAAAGCCATAGCAGCATTGGCTAATACTACTGCGTTTTGCGCCCAAGTGCCCTCACCTTTTATAATTGATTTAAAAATGGCACTTGCTTCTTCTACAGAATCACCGCCATAAATAGATTCAGGTGTTACTGTACGTTTACCCAATTGTTCTGGCGTATAAATAAATTCGCCTTCATTGGTAATAATTTTTGTGTCGTTGGTTAATGATATTTCATCGTAACCATCTAAACTGTGTAAAATAGTAAATGCTTTTCCGGTTTGCTGTAATAAATAATTATAAATTCTAGCCATTTCTAAATTATACACACCCACCAATTGATAAGCAGGTGCTGCAGGATTTACCATTGGGCCTAGCATGTTAAAAAAAGTTCTTACACCCAAACTCTTTCTTGTTGGGCCAACCACTTTTAATGCAGGATGAAATAATGGCGCATGTAAAAAACAAATATTAGCTGATTCAATTTCTTTTAACAAAGAAGCATTGTCATTTTTATGACGATAGCCCAATTGCTCCATTACATTCGATGCACCACTAATAGAACTTGCACCATAGTTGCCATGTTTGGCTACTTTCTGCCCTGCACCTGCTACTATAAAACAAGCCAGAGTAGAAATATTAAAGGTATTTTTTCCATCCCCACCTGTACCAACAATATCTACAACTTCGTATCCTTTTAAATCGACTTTTACACACAATTCTAGTAGCGCATCTCTAAAACCTTGCAACTCTTCAATAGTAATACTGCGCATTAAAAATACTGTAATGAAAGACGCAATTTCTGCATCATTGTATTGGCCAGCAGACATGTTGACTAATATTTCTTTTGCCTCATTTCTGCCGAGCGTTTTGTGCTCAAATAAATATTGCAATATCTTTTTCATATTATTTTTTTAACCAGTTTCTTACAATTGTTTCACCTATTGGTGTAAGTACCGATTCTGGATGAAATTGAACGCCTTGTACATCAAAAGTTTTATGTTCTAAAGCCATAATAAATCCATTCGATTCAGATGCTGTAATAGTTAGTTCTTCAGGAAAGTTTTTATCACTTACAACCCAACTATGGTATCGACCAACAATAAACTCATTAGGCAATCCTTCAAACAAATTATTTTTATTCGTACTAATTGGCGCTGTTCTTGGAACCAATTGAATTGGCGTTGCTACACCATGAAATACCGACGATAAATTAGTAAGCGTTCCACCAAAAGCTTCGCCAATTGCCTGATGCCCTAAACATACACCCAGTATAGATTTTGAGGCAGCGTATGCTTTAATTAATGGAATTAACAAGCCTGCTTCGGAAGGCACTCCCGGACCTGGCGACAAAATAATTTTATCGTAATCTTTTACTTTTTCTAAAGCAATTTCATCGTTTCTAAAAACAGCCACTTTGGTATGGGTAATTTTTTCAACCAAGTGCACCAAGTTGTATGTAAACGAATCGTAATTATCAAAAACTAAAATCTTCATATCTTATAATTATAGTAGCCTATACAACTAAATGGTTTCTGCTATTTGAATGGCTTTTTTAAGGGCATTCAATTTATTGTTTACTTCTTGTAATTCATTTTCAGGAACACTCGCCGCAACCACACCTGCACCCGCTTGATACGTAAGTGTATTATTCTTGCTTAAAAAAGTACGAATCATAATAGCGTGGTTACAAGATCCATCAAAGCCCATAAAACCAATACCTCCGCCATAATAGCCCCTAGCTGTTGGCTCGAAACTATCAATCAATTCCATGGCCTTAAACTTCGGCGCACCACTCAAAGTGCCTGCAGGAAAGGTTTTGGCCAATAATTCAAAAGGATTTTGATTAGCGCGAACTTGTCCTGTTACTTCACTTACCAAATGAATCACATGACTATAATAATGTACTTGTCTATATTGGGTTACTGTTACTTCATCGCAAGACCTACTCAAATCATTTCTTGCCAAATCAACCAACATTACATGCTCTGCGTTTTCTTTTACATCTAGCAATAATTTTTCGGCCATTGCTTTGTCTGTTGCATCGTCTCCACTACGTTTAAATGTTCCTGCAATAGGATGTACAATTGCTTTGCCATTTTGAATAATCAATTGGGCTTCTGGAGATGACCCCATTAATTTATAATCGCCATAATCAAAAAAGAATAAATAAGGCGATGGGTTAACACTTCTTAAAGCGCGATAAACATTAAACTCATCGCCGGTAAAAGATTGCTGAAATCTACGACTCAACACAATTTGAAATACATCTCCACGCAAGCAACTTTGAATACCTTTTTGCACCATGGTACGATAGGTTTCATCGGTCATATTAGATGATTCAATACCCTTACTATTAAAAGGATATACAGGAACGTCTTTACTTTTAATAAGCGATTCTACCATTGCTACTTCTGAATCAATTCCAGCAATAGTATTCTCACAAATAAATAACTCGTCTTTAAAATGGTTAAAAGCAATTACATATTGATAGAGCCTGTAGCGCATTAAAGGAATAACTGGCGCAGCTTGTTTTTCTTCGTTAAAATGAAGGGTATCAAAAAACTGAACCGCATCAAAACTGGTGTACCCATATAAACCTTGTGCAAATTTTGCTTCCTTTTCTGCGGCTGGTTCTATTTGAAAATTTTGCATGAAATTCCATAGTTCTCTAGGCGCATCAGCCACATTTTCTAGCGCTAACTTTTGGGGTGTTTCATTGGGCAATTTAAATTCAATACTATTCGACGAACTCACTTCAATACCTGCAATAGCATTAATGCAAATAAAGGAATAACTATTTTCTGCCACATGGTGATCGGTACTTTCTAATAATACGGTATCGCGAAATCGATCCCTAACGCGCAAATAAATACCTACTGGCGTATAAATATCAGCCAATAGCCTTTTGCAATTTGTTTGAACAATTATTTTTTTCATAACCTATTCCTTAAAATTTATTGTATGCAAGAATTGATTATCGGTTAGTAGATGGATATAAAAAAACCCCGGCAAAATTGTCGGGGCTTTGAATATATTCAAAAACGTAAGGCTAGGCCATTACAATCCCCTTTCAAAGTTTGTATGCCACCACCAATATTTGTTTGCTAATCTGTTCATTGTACTGCAAATATGCGTGAGAATTGCTTGTTGACCAAATTTTTATACAAAGTTTTACATAAAACAGACATTTCTACAAAATAGCTGGCTATTTAAAAACATATCACAAAAAACTTTGTTCTAAAATTTGTTAGACCACCATTATTGATTCATATTTGAAAAAACAAACACATGAAAAAAGCATTATACCTATTAATATTAACCTGTTTTGGATTTGGAACCGCTTTTGCCACTGGCCCCGATGATATTCTAGGTACATGGATAAGTGCTGGTGGAAAAGGCCATATTCAAGTATACAAAGAAGGTAAAAGCTATTTTGGAAAAATCATCTGGTTAAAAGAACCAAACAATGAAAAAGGTCAACCCAAAGTAGATGCAAATAATCCTGACCCTGCACAAAAAAACAAACCCATTTTAGGCTCATTGATTCTTAGAAACTTTCTGTTCGATAATGGCGAATGGAATAATGGCAAAATCTACGACCCTATGAATGGCAAAGAATACAAATGCATTATAAAACTAAAAGAACCCAATACACTCAATGTTAGAGGATATATTGGGTTCTCTATGTTGGGCCGTACAGAAGTTTGGACCCGTTTAAAATAATATTACAATACGCCTTTTGTTGATGGTAAGTGATTTGAAAAAGGATCACGTTTTACCGCCATTCTTATTGCTTTTGCAAAAGCTTTAAAAATGGCTTCAATTTTATGGTGTTCGTTATCGCCTTTGCAAGAAATATTCAAATTGCATTTTGCTGCATCGCTGAAGGATTTAAAGAAATGAAAAAACATTTCTGTTGGCATCTCTCCTATTTTTTCGCGCTGAAAACTTGCATCCCAAACCAACCAGTTACGACCACCAAAATCAATGAGTACTTGAGCTGAGGCTTCATCCATTGGCAGGGCAAAACCATAGCGTTCCATGCCACGTTTGTCGGCTAGTGCGAGTGCAAATGCTTCACCAATAGCAAGGCCGGTATCTTCAATAGTGTGGTGTTCGTCTATATGCAAATCACCTTTGGTTTGTACCGATAAATCTAGTTGACCATGGCGCGCAATTTGATCAAGCATATGGTCGAAAAAACCAATACCCGTATCAATAGCCGTTTTGCCAGATCCGTCTAAATTTAATGCCACAGTAATTTTTGTTTCATTGGTATTACGTTCGTGTGTAACACTACGTAAGCCCAATTTTAAAAACGAATAAATATCAGCCCAGTGAATGGTTTCAAGTGCAATAGAACTTGTTAATTCATTTACTTGTGCATCTACTTCAGCAGCCCCTAAACTAGCATCTGTTTTTAACCAAATTGCTTTACAGCCAAGGTTCTTAGCCAATTGAATATCTGTGATTCGATCGCCAATTACAAAAGAATTAGCCAAATCGTAAGCAGGATTATTGATATAAGCAGTTAGTAGACCTGTACGTGGTTTTCTGGTAGCAGCATTTTCTGCAGGTAAAGTTTTATCAATATAAACTGCCGAAAAATGAATGTCTTCGTTGGCCAAAGTTTCCATAATAAAATCTTGTACTGGCCAAAAAGTTTTTTCAGGAAAAGAGTCGGTACCCAAGCCATCTTGATTGGTAATAATAACTAGTTCGTAATCCATTTCTTTGGCAATCAAAGACAAGTATTTAAATACTTTTGGATAAAAACTTAATTTATAAAAATCATCAATCTGATACGTTGGTGGCGCTTCATTAATAATGGTGCCATCTCTGTCTATAAATAAAACTCTTTTCATGGTTACTTTAATTTAGATCGACCAATTTTCACTTCTTCCACTGTTACTGGGCCTGCTTTATTGGTCCAACTATTTCTAATATAAGTAAGCACATCAGCAATTTGTTGGTTAGACAAATCTTTGTGCGATGCCATGGTATTACTATACATTTCGCCTTCTATTTCAACACGATCGGCTAATCCATTTAAAACAATTTTAATTAACCTAGCTTTATCGTTTCCGTTAACATTTTGAGAACCATCAAGCGGTGGATTCATATGTGGTACACCACCACCATCTTGTTGATGACAAGCCAAACACTGTGCCTTGTAAACTTCCTTGCCCCTTATTACCGAAGCCATAACAGGATCTGGTAATTTGGTATCGGATGTAAATCCCAAAAAATTAATCGATAAAAGCAATAATGCAAAACCTATCAAACCTTTTTTTAAACTACTCATTATTTAGCTGTATAACTAATTTTATAAATTGTTCCTTTTGAATCGTCCGACACATACAAAGAACCGTCTGGACCTTGCGCCAATCCACATGGGCGGTGTTGTGCTGCACGTGTGCTTGTAACTACTTCTACCCCTGCAAATCCATTGGCAAAAATTTCCCATTCGCCTGTTGGCTTTCCATTTTTAAAAGGCACGAAAGCAACAAAATAACCTTCTTGAGGTAAAGGAGCTCTGTTCCAAGAACCATGGAAAGCAACGAAGGCGCCGTTTTTATATTTAGCAGGAAATTGACTACCTGTATAAAACAACAAACCATTTGGTGCCATGTGTGCAGGAAATGCAATAGCAGGATCAGCAATATTTTTATCGGTTGATTCTTTTTTTCCATCTCCACCATATTCTGGTGCTACCATTTTTTTCTTTAATTCAGGATCGTAATACACATAAGGCCAACCAGCATTGGTTCCTTGCTTTAGCGCATACATTGTTTCTGCAGGTTTTTCTGCATTGTCTTTTTCGGTATACATGTCTGGAAACAAATCGTGTAATTGATCGCGTCCGTGTTGCATAACATAGAGTTGGTTATTTTGTGTATTCCAATCTAAACCAACCACATTACGCAAGCCAGTTGCATATCTAACACCATTTTCATAAGTCTGATTAAGTTTGCTAGCACTAAATTTCCAAATACCACCAGCAGAATCTAAAATAGGACAAGGCGTTCTTCCAAGAGAACCTTTTTTGCGATCTTCAATTTGGCAAGAATTAGAATAAGCACCAATATTTACATAAATATTGCCATCATTATCTAAAGCCACAGACTTGGTTTCGTGTTGACCACGATTAATTAAGCCACTAATAATTTTTTCTGGTGCTTCTGAATTGATTACTTCTCCATTTGCATTTAATTGGTAACGATATACCGCATCGTCAGAAGAGGTATACAAGTAATTGTTTTTAATGGCAATACCTGTTCCAATGAAATTGCCAAAAGACTGAATATCATCTGCCCTGCCATCTTTGTTGTTGTCACGCAAACGAAGCGTTCCTTTTCCACTAGATAACTTACCTAGTTTTACATAAATATCTCCTTGAGCAGTAACTGCTATATGACGCGCACGTCCTAGGTTGTCGGCCACTTTTAGTGCTTCAAAACCAGTAGGTAATTTTAAACCTGCATTAATAGTATCTGCTACTACATGCGTTTTAGATAATTTTTTAACAGGATGATTGGCCAACACTTTAGTTGAAGACATCCCTATTACACTTGTTACTAATAAACAGTAAGAAACAATTTTAAGCATGTTATTATTTTTTTAGAGTATGAATGTACAAATCAAAACAGAATAATTAAGCGATTGTTTGAACATTATACCAATCTTGCATAGCATCTACCAAAATGGTATTCTCTTTTTCAGTTCCGATGGTAATACGCAGGCAATCTACGCACAACTGAACCGAACTCCTATCGCGCAAAACAATTCCCTTGGTTAATAAAAATTCATAAATTTTTCGGGCATCCTTAATTTTTACCAAAATAAAGTTGGCATCGGATGGATACACTTTTTCTACTGTTGGCATTGATTCAAACACTTCGGCTAGCGCTTGGCGCATGCTTACTAGTTCTTTAATCATATCATTTACCTGACCAACTTCTTCCAAAGCTTTTAAGGCAAAATCTTGGGTGGCTTGGTTGATATTATACGGTGGCTTAACCTTGTTCATAATATCAATGATAGCCGTTGACGCAAAAGCCATTCCCAAACGAAGTGCCGCCAAACCCCAGGCTTTACTAAAGGTTTGTAATACCACTAGGTTAGGATATTCAGCTAATTCTTGAATGAACGACTGCTGCTTAGCAAAATTGATATAGGCTTCATCAATTACTACAATCCCATTAAAATTGTTCAAAATCGTTTCCATATCAACCCTATTCAAACTATTGCCAGTAGGGTTGTTTGGCGAGCAAAGCCAAATGATTTTGGTATTGGCATCCACCAAGGTTTCAATATGTACTAGGTCTAATTGAAAATCGGGTAATAAAGGCGCAATTTTTAAAGCAATATCATTAATATTGGCACTCACTTCGTACATGCCATAAGTTGGCGGACAGATAATTACATTGTCTTTGCCAGGCTCACAAAAGCAACGAAACAACAAATCAATGCATTCGTCGCTGCCATTTCCTAAAAAAATATGTGCTGGTTGAATCCCTTTTACAGTGCTCAAAGCCAACTTAACAGCATGTTGGTGTGGGTCTGGGTAACGGTTATACCATTTGGTTAGGGGCGAACCCAAACTATTTTCATTGGCGTCTAAAAACACTTTTGCTTCTCCGCTAAATTCGTCACGGGCCGAAGAATAGGCTTTTAGTTGGCTGATATTAAATCGAACAAGTTTATTTAACTCAAACATAGACCTAGTTTTTCAATTCATTAATGCGTCGAACCCTAACTGCATTGGCATGGGCGTCTAATCCTTCTGCCTCGGCCATTAATTCAACAATAGAAGCAATATTGTTTAAACCAGTAGGGCTTAGTTGCTGATAAGTGATTTTTTTCACAAAGCTATCTACACTTACACCACTATAGGCTTTTGCATAACCATTGGTAGGTAATGTATGATTGGTGCCGCTTGCATAATCGCCAACACTTTCTGGCGAGTAGTTCCCCAAAAAGATAGAGCCGGCATTATAAACTTGATTGGCAATAGCTTCTGGATTTTCACAAGCAATAATCAAATGCTCTGCAGCATAGGCATTTACTAGTTCAATTCCTTCGTTTATATCTTTAATTAAAATACAGGTACTATTATTTAAAGCCTTAATAGCCAATTCTTTTCTTGATAATTTTTCTAACTGATTTGTCAGTTCAATTTGAACCTGATTGGCTATTGCTAGCGAATCAGTAACTAGTAAAACCTGGCTATCTGCCCCGTGTTCTGCCTGACTTAATAAATCGGCAGCCACAAAAACAGGATTGGCAGTTGCATCGGCCAATACACATACTTCACTCGGGCCAGCAGGCATATCAATAGCAATTCCTTGCTGTTGAATAAGTTGCTTGGCACAGGTTACATATTGGTTGCCAGGACCAAAAATTTTATACACTTGCGGAACTGTTTCGGTACCATAAGCCATTGCGGCAATCGCTTGTACGCCACCAATTTTATAAATTTTTGTAATGCCTACTAATTGTGCAGCGAACAAAATAGCCGGGTGTAGTTCACCAGATTTATTGGGTGGAGAACAAAGCACAATTTCTTTACAACCAGCAATTTGTGCAGGAATACCTAACATTAAAATAGTTGAAAACAAAGGAGCCGATCCTCCGGGTATGTACAATCCTACTTTTTCTATCCCAACCGATTTGCGCCAGCATTTAACGCCGGGCATGGTTTCAATTACCTCAACAGGTGCTAATTGGTTAATATGAAATTGGCGGATATTGGCCACTGCTTGTATAATGGCAGCCTTCAATTCATTAGATACTAAAGCCATTGCCTTTGCAATTTCTGCTTCGGTAACCAAAATTTCATTGAGCTCAACGCCATCGAACTGAGCCGTATATTTTTTTATAGCAGCATCACCTTCTATTTTAACCGCATCTAATACAGATTGAACGGTTCCAACCAAGGCGGTATTGTCAAAAACAGGCCTTTTTAAAATGGAAGCCCATTGTTGTTTTTCTGGAAATTTAATTAGTTGCATCATCTATCAATAGCATTAAACAATCATTTTTTCAATTGGAATTACCAAAATACCTTGGGCGCCTGCTTCTTTTAATTGTTCAATTATATCCCAGAACTCATTCTCATTCAATACACTATGAACACTACTCCAACCCGGTTCTGCTAAAGGCAAAACAGTAGGACTTTTCATACCTGGTAATAAACTAATGATTTTTTGGAGGTTATCATTTGGCGCATTGAGTAGAATATACTTGTTGTTCTTGGCTTTTTTAACCGCCTGAATACGAAATAATAATCGGCTCAATAATTGCTTTTTAGCCTCAGATAGGTTTTCATTTTGAATTAAAACCGCTTGAGATTCAAGGATGGTTTCTACTTCTTTCAATCCATTCATAAACAAAGTAGATCCACTACTCACCAAATCACAGATAGAATCGGCCAATCCAATACCGGGTGCAATTTCTACACTCCCACTAATTTCATGGATTTCTGCATTTATATTGTTCTTGTTTAAAAACTGGCGAACCAACACTGGGTAACTAGTTGCAATCCGTTTATTGGCTAAGAATCCTGCACCTGTATAGTCTTCTCCTTTGCGAATAGCAATACAAAGCCTGCACTTACCAAAGCCTAATTTTTCGCCAACTACTAGTTTTTTGTTCTTCTCAAACACTACGTTTTCGCCAACAAAACCAATGTCCGCAACAGCATCTTCTACATATTGAGGAATATCGTCGTCGCGTAAAAAGTAAACTTCTATAGGAAAATTACTAGCATCGGCCTTTAATTTATTCACGCCATTGCTAATATCAATGCCACATTCTTTTAATAAACGAATAGAATCATCGTGCAAACGACCACTTTTTTGAATGGCTAACCTAAGTTTCACTGGAGGTGTTACACTGTTTTGACTGCTTGTTTCTAACATAAAATTAATTTCAATACTGCTAAAGAATACCACTTTAGCATGGTTGGTTACGAAAAAAGCCTACCCGAGGGTAAGCTTTTTAATGTTTTATTCAAATACAAAAACACCAATAGCCTACCAGTTAGGTAAGTTATGATGATGGTGGTGTAGTTGTGTTGTTTGCTTCATTACTCCACAAAAATAATGGCATAATCAGTTATGGGCAAATTTATTATTAACTTCCGCGTATAAAATCACTGTATGCCCAAGTATTTATTAGCTAGTATCTGCGCAGTTCTCTTATTTAATAGCCTTTCTGCACAGCAACAACGCAAACTAGTTTGGAGCGATGAGTTCAATTATAAAGGACTCCCAGACCCTAAAAAATGGAGTTACGATACTGGCGGACATGGCTGGGGAAACAACGAAGCGCAATATTATACCGCGCAAAAATTAAAAAATGCCCGAGTAGAAAACGGCAATTTAATTATTGAAGCACACAAAGAATCGATTCAAAATAAAAATTATAGTTCTGTAAGACTTGTTTCAAAAGGTAAAGGTGACTGGACTTATGGACGAATAGAAGTTCGAGCCAAATTACCAAAGGGCCGCGGAACATGGCCTGCTATTTGGATGTTGGCATCCACCACACCACTTAAATGGCCCGACGATGGCGAGATAGATATTATGGAACATGTAGGATTCGATCATGGAATGATTAACGGATCGGTACACTGTAAAAAATATTATCATACCATTGGCACACAAAAAACCGATTCCATTCCAGTAATGGATTGCTCCGAACATTTTCATGTGTACCAATTAGACTGGGATGCCGAAACAATAAAATTGGGGGTTGATAATATGGTATACTTCCAATTTAAAAATGAACACAGCGATCAAACAGGATGGCCTTTCAACAAACCTTTCCATTTATTGTTAAATGTAGCAATTGGTGGATTTTGGGGAGGGAAGTTTGGAATAGACGATTCCATTTTCCCGCAACGGATGGAAATAGATTATGTACGGGTTTTTCAATAAAATTAAATATACTTTATGCAATTTCGTTTGATTATTTTGAGCTTATTAATAAGCCTGTCTTGCTCTTCGCAGAAATATTTTTTATTCATAGGAACTTATACAGCCAGCACCAGTAAAGGGATTTATGTTTATGAGTTTGATGCTACCACTGGAGAAACCAAATGGTTAAGTAATACCGATAGTGCTTCTAACCCATCGTTCTTAACTATTGCACCAGATGGCAAGCATGTTTATGCGGTAAATGAAGTAAGTAGGCAACAAGCAGGATTTGTTGCATCTTATTCCTTTGATGCAAGTACTGCCAAACTAAGTTTTATAAACAAACAATCAAGCGGCAGTGAAAACCCTTGTCATATTACCATTACTAAAGATGGCAAGTGGTTGATGGCAGCTAACTATACGGGTGGAACCCTAGCAAGTTTTCCGGTTAATACAGACGGATCGATTGCACCATTTGCACAACATATTATTCATACTGGCAAAAGCATAGACTCAATTCGTCAAGACAGACCACATGTGCATTCTGTATTTTTTTCGCCCGATGAAAAATACTTACTTACCCCCGATTTAGGTACCGATCAAATTAGTGTGTACCAGTTTCATAAAAAATCGGCAGAACCATTGCGTGCAGCAAATCCTGCGTATTTTACTACAGAACCAGGTAGCGGACCAAGACATTTGTGCTTTTCTCCTAATGGAAAAAAATTATACGTAATTACAGAAATGGGGGGATTTGTTTCGGTATTTGATTATAAAAATGGACAGGCAAATTTTGCACAACAAATAGCTACACATCCATCTATGTATACAGGCCAACCGGGCAGTGCCGATATTCATATTTCACCCGACGGAAAATTCTTGTATGCATCCAATAGAGGGAAGGAAAATAATATTGCTATTTTTAGTGTTGCACCAGATGGCTTATTAAGTTCTATTGGCTACGAATCAACCAGGGGTGAGGGTCCACGCAATTTTAATATTGACCCAACTGGTAATTTTTTATTAGTGGCTAATCAAAAAACCGATAATATAGAAGTGTTTAAAATAAATAAACACGCTGGATTATTAACGCATACAGGAACCACATTACATATTCCAAATCCGGTTTGCATTAAGTTTTTTCCAAAGCCATAACTATTTAGCAGAAAGCACTTCAATATCAAACACCAATACACTATTGGGTGGAATTTTACTGCTCCTAGTTCGCATGCTATAGGCAATTGCAGAAGGAATAATTAAACGAATCTTACCGCCTACTTTACACATGTTTAACCCTATTTGCCAGCCTTTAATTAATCGCTTTAATGGAAAAATTGCGGGCTTGTCTTTTGTTTGATCAAAGACAGTGCCATTGCTTAACAATGTTCCTTTATAATTAACCGACAAGGTATCAGTCACCCTTACAAAAGCACCAGTGCCCTCCTTTATTATTTGATAATACACACCCTCTTTTGATCCGGTAGTATCGAGTTGTTTATTGTTGATGGCCTGAAATATTAATTGTTTGTCTTTACTATCCTGCGCCAAACTATCGGCATTTTTTGTAAAGTCAATAACAGGTTTTATTTTTAAAGGACTGCGTGTAAATACTTGACCAAACTTAGCTGTTGGCGTTTGAAATCCACCATTCCATAAATAAAAACTACCCTCTTTTTCACCACCACCATAGTCAATTCGGTCGCCCGCTTTACCAGTTGCATCATACGAAAAACTAGACTGGGTAAGTTCTTGCCAACTACCATTTTCGCGTTGAATCCATTGGTTACCAAAAAAAGCTTTGCGTTGTAATTGCCCATTTGCACCATCAAAATTTTCATTAAAAGAATAGAGGTTACGCAAATAACCCGCATCTTTTGGCGCGCTAAAACTGGCTATTAATTTCCATTTTTGTAATTCAGGCAAATAGAAATAACCAGTATAAATAGTTGTTCTAGTAGCACTATCTGGCAGGGCTGTAACTAATAATTTGTAAGTAATTCCAGTCTTCCAAGGATAAACCCAGTGGCTATGACCGCCAGTGCCTTCGTTGCCAAAATCATTGGCTATAACACCCTCTCCTTTTGCCAATAATTTTACCCGATTAGAATCTGCAACTTTACCTCTATCAACCGCTTCTTTCCCTGCATCCCAAACAGAAAAAATTACCCGACGCTCTTGTGCGCTATTCACTTGAATACCAAAATATCCGCGCGCAAAACCATTCGACATATAATAACTATGCACTACATCGGCATTTTCGGGAATGGTAATTTCATTGTAAAAAGCAATGGCATGGCTAGTATCGCTAATTGGATAACGCAGGTGAACTGATGCAGCATTGCGTCTTTCTTTGGTATTTGTGTGTAATCCTATTGAAGCCGCTCCCTTCAATTCTAAAGACTGAATATCTGCAATTATTTTTCCGGCTTTTTTAATTCCTTTAATAATTATTGTATAAAATCCAGTATCAGTAATGTTTAATTTACCAATTAATTGATTGGTAAAAGCTGCAGATTTTTTAATAGGAATTTGAAAGGTTTTGCCTGCAATTGAAACGGCAAGCATACTGCCAGCTAATTCATTTTTTGTATTCATTGAAATTTCAAGGCTTCCTGTATTACGCACAAAAAAACTATACTGAATGTTTTGATTTAAATCAGTCCAATTCTGTAATCCATTTTTTGAGTCAAATAAATTAGCCTCATATTTTTCGGTAGGAAATGCATATCCTGTAAAACCAGGAATCACAACAGGTTGTTGGGCTCTTACCCATATAAAACCACCTAACAAAACAAACATCACTAAAAATTTGCGCATACAGTTAATTTATAGAGGGTAAACATAGGTAAAGCCAATGATTTAACAGCTAAAAAAACAAATTAATGAAATGATCACAATTAAACAGTTGTTTAATTTAAACAATTGTTTGATATTCGCGTTTTAATACCATTAATGAGCGTTGACAAAAAAGAACATATCATGCATGTAGCTATGGAACTCTTTGCAGAAAAAGGGTTTGAAGGCAGTTCTATCCGTGATTTGGCGCAGAAAGCCGACGTAAACATTGCCATGGTCAACTACTATTTTGGCAGTAAAGAGAAGCTCTTTGAACAACTTTTAGCCGATAAAGCACAGTTCATGCGCGCTAAAATTGAGGCAGTTGAAAGCAATGAAAGCCTTACTGAAATAGAAAAACTAGACCATATTATAGACGGATATGTAACAAGATTTTTAACCCAACCCGATTTTCATAGGGTATTCTTGCAAGAATTATTGGTTAACCAAAGGGCCAATTTACACCAACATGTTTTAAGTTTATTTGAAAAGAACACCAGGGATGTAGTGTCTATTATAGAAAAAGGCATTAAGAAAAAGCAATTTAAAAAAGTAGACCCACAACTCACCTTTATATCAATTATTGGTACGATTAATCAAGTAATGATGTCGAAAGAAATGTGCAATACTTTAATGCATGCATCTATAAATCATAACCCATACCAAGATCCGAAATTTAAAAAACGCATTTTAGAACATATTAAACAAATGGTTCACGCACATTTAATCATTACAACAGTATCATAAAATCAAACAATGGAAAACGCAACTGAAAAAAAGAAAGGTTCACCAGTAAAATTCATCGTAGTAGGTGCCGTATTAATTATTGGCGGCTATTTTGGATTTCAAAAAGTGAATTTTTCACTAACACACGAAACAACCGATAACGCACAGGTAGAAACACAAATCACACCCATTTTACCAAGGGTTGCAGGTTATGTTAAAACCATAGCAGTAAAGGATTACGACAGTGTAAAAGCTGGCGATTTGCTAGTAGAATTAGATGACGCAGAATTGCAACAACAATTAGAAGAAATGCAAGCCGACTTTGCACAAGCTGCAGTTGATATTGTTAATGCAAAAGCTGCTTTAAATAATGCCATTGTATCGTTAAAAATCAACAAAGGCAATATTGATATTAGTAATTTACGCAAGCAAAAAGCAAACGATGATTTAAAAAGAGATCAAAGTTTATATACTAGCGAAGCTATTACCAAAAAGCAATTAGAAGATACCAAGTTTGCCGCAGAAAATGCAGCCAAAATACTTGATAATAGTGTGATTGATTTAACTGCCGCAGAAAGTAAAATTGCTGTTTTAAAAGCAAACGTATCTAAAGCAGAAGCGGTAATGGCCGTAAAACAATCGCATATTAACCAACAAAAATTAAAACTTTCTTATACCAAAATTTACGCACCACAAGCAGGTAAAATTGGTAAGAAAACAATTAGCGAAGGGCAATTTGTACAAGCAGGAACTCCCCTATTTTCAATTGTAAATGATAGTACGTATTGGGTTGTAGGTAATTTTAAGGAAAGCCAATTGTATGTATTGTTTCCGGGCAAAAAAGTAAAAATAAGAATTGATGCATATCCAGACCTCGATGTAACAGGAACTGTAGCCAGTTTAAGCGAAGCAACAGGTGCTAAGTTTGCATTATTACCTCCAGATAATTCGAGTGGCAATTTTGTAAAAGTAACCCAACGTGTACCAGTAAAAATTTGGATTGACAACGTTGCGCAGTATAAAAATATTCTTCGTGCAGGCCTTAGCATTTATATAGTAGCCAACAACAAATAAAATTATTATGGCAACCCCAAAAGGCTTTGCACAAGCCATTATTGTAATTACAACTATTTCAGCGGCCATAATGGAGTTGGTGGATACGTCTATTATAAACGTAGCACTTAACGATATGAGCGGAAGCTTGGGAGTAAATATCGAAGACATTAGTTGGGTAATTACATCCTATGCTATTGCCAATGTAATTATCATTCCATTAACTGGTTTTTTAGCCGCCTATTTTGGAAGAAAAAATTACTACCTGGCATCAATGATTATTTTCACCCTAGCCTCTTATATGTGCGGCCAATCAACGAGTTTGTTTGAACTCATTTTATGGCGATTTATACAAGGTATTGGTGGAGGTGCATTGTTATCAACCTCTCAATCTATTTTGTTTGATGCGTTCGAACCCAAAGACCGTGGAAAAGCAGCCGGACTATTTGGAATGGGCATTGTGCTAGGACCCACGCTAGGACCCACTTTGGGCGGATACTTGATGGAACATTTTAGTTGGCCATTAATATTTTTGGTAAATATTCCAATTGGTATTATTGCCACAACACTTTCTTTTATTTTTATTGATAAAAAAGAAGGAGAAGGTAAAGACAAAAAAAGTATTAATATCGATTATATAGGTATAGGACTTTTAATGGCGTCGGTAAGTTGTTTGCAATATGTATTAGAACGAGGCGAGAGCGAAGACTGGTTTAATAGTAGTGCCATTAGAAACTGTTCTATTATTACTGTAATTAGTTTGGGCTTATTTATTTGGCAAGAGTTAAAAGTAAAACAACCCGCAGTAAATATTAGACTCTTAGGTAATAGAAATTTAGGCGTAACAACCATCTTTACATTTGTAGCAGGATTTGGATTATTTACATCTGTATTTGTATATCCAGTTTTGGCACAAAGGGTATTAGGATTCACCCCTTACGAAACAGGTTTGGCATTATTGGCACCTACCCTTTTTGGTGTAATAGCCATGCCTATCATGGGTATCTTACTTAGCAAAGGCACGCCACCATTGCCTTTTATAGCCGTAGGATTTATCATGTTTACTATTTATGCATTCATGAATTCTAGGGTAAGTTTAGATATTGGCAAAGGCGATTTGTTTTGGTTATTTGTTATTAGAGCATTAGGAATAGCCATGAGTCAGTTACCATTAATTAATCAGGCAGTAGCAGGATTACATCCAAAAGATTATGCAACCGGCATTGGATTAAATAATATGGTACGGCAATTAGGCGGTGCATTTGGTATTGCTGTAGCTAATAATTATGTAGCCAAGCAATACGCACAGCATAGAGCAGATTTAGTGAGCAATATGCAAAACGGCTTAGGCAATGCTAATAATATTGCGCAAAATATTATTGCAAAAACAGGCGATGCTGCAAGTATTGCAAACACAAAAGCTTTAACTATCATGAGTGGTAGTGTAGACCGACAATCATATTATTTAGCATACTTAGATACTTTCAGACTAATAGGAATTTTCTTTTTGTTTGTATTGCCCTTAATTTTCTTTTTAAGAGTTAAGAAAAAAACAGCCGAAGAATTAGCCATAAGTATGAAAGCAGCTTCTGAAGCACATTAAAAAATAGTATCAAAGAAATTTAAAAAAAGAATATGAAAAAAATAGTATTAGGCGCTTGTTTATTTATTTTAGCCACTACTGAAATTCCCGCACAATTGCCTGTTAACAATCAATTAAAAGATTTGATTAATTTGTCATTTGGTTATTTTCCAAAATTAAAAGAAGCACAAAATGCCATCTTTACAGCAGAAGATAAAGTAGTATTAACAGATTTAAATAAATTACCAAATATCGGCGCTCAGTTAGGCTATAACTACATTACACCAGTATCAAAAGCCACATTACCAATTAACGGTAATAACCAAGAAATTAAATTTATACCCAACCACAATTATACTTCTACGGTTAATGCCAATTATACTATTGCAGATTTTGGCAGATTAAAAGCAAGTATTGAAAGGTCTAAGATTGATTTGCAATTAGCCAAAGATAATATTGAATTAATAAAAAATCAGCTAGCCAATCAGGTAGCTACTATTTATTATAATATGGTCTATTTACAAAAAGCTATAGGCATTCAAGATAGTGTGTTGTTGTTTTTAAATGAAAATAAAAAAGTAGTACAAACTAAATTGACAAATGGCGAAGCATTAAAACTAGACCTATTAAATATTCAAGCGAATATTGACAATGAAGAAAATAAAAAGATCGATTTAATGAATGGTTTACAAAAACAACAAAACCTACTTACTTATACCACAGGTACAAGTGCCAAAGCAGGCAATAGTTTTGATTTTGATATTACCAAAACATCAAGCAATAAAGCATTAGAAACATCTGTTACAAATAATGTTGAATTTAAATTAGCCAAAGACAAAGTAGACCAAGCTGTTGCAGATATTGCCATTGCCAAATTACAAGACAAACCAAGTTTAAATGTATATGGTGCTGCAGGTTTTAAGAATGGCTACTTACCAGATATTTATCAGTTTAAATTAAACAGTGTAGCTGGTGTAAGTTTTAATATCCCTTTGTATATGGGAACTAGAACCAAACAACAATTAAAACTACAAGGACATTTAGCAACACAACAACAATTAGCCTTAAGTTCATTAAATGCAAACTATAAAAAAGACATCGACCAAGCTTTACTAGATATTCAAACTAATGTAGAACGAATTGGTAATACCCAAGCCCAGATTGACTTAGCCAAGTATGCGCAACAAATAGCTTCTGTAAGATTTAAAAATGGTGTTGGAACAAATTTAGAATTAACCAATGCCAGCACTAATGTTCAAAGGGCTGAATTAAACAGGTTGCAATACCAATACCAATTGTGTTTGGCTAAAT
Organism: Sediminibacterium sp.; assembly: GCA_037132335.1. Lineage (GTDB taxonomy): Bacteria > Bacteroidota > Bacteroidia > Chitinophagales > Chitinophagaceae > Sediminibacterium. The sequence goes on from JBAXPJ010000020.1 coordinate 39,057, forward strand.
TAGAACTTGCTAAATTAATGGGCTCCGTTTATTGGCAATAGTAGTTTATTGCGCATCAAACCAAATAGGAGATTGATCGGCAGGTTCGGCATTGTAATTAATAAATAATTCTTCGCCGGCTGCAATATCATGCAAGGATGTAATAGTTATGAGTTCGTTTTCGAAGTCCATTAAGTAGGTGCAGTTGGGTTGGTATGAGTGATTGTAAATAGAAATATATCCTAACCCTAGTGCACCCATTTCGTGCCCCTCACCCCATTCAAAAATATAATTGTACAATAAAGTTTCTTCGGCTTTTTTTCTGTCGGCCATAGAAAAAACCAATACAGGAGAAATTTCTAAAATGGTTTGCGCTTCAATAGGCTCTGAAGCAAATATACCACGTCCACGCTCTTTAGAAGGCGCCACCACCAGTATTGGTAATATCATATTTTATTTGCTTAAAAAAAGCTTTACTGCTTGCTGCAATGATTGGCTAAGTGGTACTCCAGGTAAGCGTAAATAATTTTCTAACAAACCTTTTTCAGCCATAAATGCTTTAACACCTGCAGGATTATTTTCTGCAAACATTAATTCATAAGCTTCAATTAAAGGATCGTTGATTTTTTTGGCTGCAGCAAAATTGCCACTCAAACAAGTACGCACCATATTAGAAAATTCAGCCGGATATGCATTTGCTGCAACACTAATCACACCATCCATCCCACAAGCTAATTGAGCCAACGCTAATGCATCATCTCCACTAACCACTAAAAAATCCGATGGACGATCACGCAAAATAGTCATGCACTGCGCCATATCTCCACTAGCTTCTTTTATCCCAACAATATTAGGAACCGATGCTAATTTTAAAGTGGTTGCGGCAGACATGTTTCTACCAGTGCGTCCCGGAACATTGTATAAAAGAATTGGTTTAGGCGATGCTTCGGCCAATGCTTTGTAATGTAAATAAATACCTTCTTGAGAAGGCTTGTTATAATAAGGCGATGCACTTAAAACTGCAATCGCTTTGCTTAAAGGATACTTGTGTAAGTCTTTTATTAATTCAGCAGTGTTGTTACCACCAATGCCCACTACAACAGGAATGCGTCCTGCAATTTTATCCATTGTAAAATTTACAATATCAATTTTTTCTGTAGATTCTAAAACTGGTGTTTCTCCTGTAGTACCAAGGGTTACAATATACTCAACTCCTCCAGTAATTAGTGACTCAATTACTTTTTCTAAAGCCGTATAATCTACTTGTAAATCTGCTGTAAATGGGGTAACAATTGCAACTCCAGTACCACGCAGTGTTTGAATTAAAGACATGCTAACTTGTTATTTTTTATCAATATACCATTGCACAATAGCCATGGTTGCTTACAATGCAGCGAATTTAAGGATTTGAATCCAATACTGCTGATTCTTGAGTAGCTGAATTTTCTTCCCAAAAACCCATCTTACAATATTTATCTATTCGATCATTGATACGTTCTTCTACTCCTTTTTTCTTCAGCTCCGCTATGGTAGTAATTAAAATAGATTTTAATCTTTCTGCCGCATCTACATAATCCCAATGCGCACCACCGTCTGGTTCATTTACAATTTCATCTACCAACCCAAAACCTTTCATATCTATAGAAGTCAATTTTAATTGTTCGGCAGCCAATTCTTTTTTATCCCAAGTACGCCATAAAATAGAACTACAACTTTCAGGAGAAATAACGGTGTACCAAGTATTCTCCATCATTAAAGTTTTATCTCCCACACCAATTCCTAAAGCACCACCACTAGCACCTTCACCAATAATTACAATCACAATTGGTACTTTCAAACGAATCATTTCGTAAATATTACGTGCAATGGCTTCGCCTTGACCGCGCTCTTCGGCTTCTAATCCTGGAAAAGCACCCGGCGTATCTATCAAACAAATAACTGGTTTATTAAATTTCTCGGCCAAACGCATCAAGCGCAATGCTTTACGATATCCCTCGGGATTAGCCATACCAAAATTGCGTAATTGACGCGTTTTAGTGTTCACTCCCTTTTGTTGACCAATGATCATTACTGTTTCACCATCTAGTTCTGCAAAGCCTCCAACCATGGCTTTATCGTCCTTTACATTTCTATCTCCATGTAGTTCCAAGAAATTGGTACACATGTTCTGAATATACTTTAACGTGTAAGGACGGTCTGGATGGCGGCTTAATTGCACGCGTTGCCAAGGGGTTAGGTGTAATGTAATTTCTTTGCGCTTTTCGCCAATAGAAGCTTCTAATTGCGCAATAGTGGCACTATAATCTATTTTAGGATTCTTCTCTGCTAGCTTTTTAGTATCGTCAATTTGCTCATATAATTCCTTAATGGGTTTCTCAAATTCTAGAAATTGTCTATTCGGGTATTCAGGCATAATGATAGTTTGAGACCGTAAAAATAAGGTTTGAATTAATTTTGGAAAAGATTTGTTTGTAAAAGGCGTTTCCCCTTATCTTTGCCGTCCGAAAAAAAAGCTATCCAACAGATAATTTTCAATCGGAAATGGATCGGTAGTTCAGTTGGTTAGAATGCCGCCCTGTCACGGCGGAGGTCGCGGGT
>JBAXPJ010000021.1:0-39088 GCA_037132335.1 Sediminibacterium sp.
TTACCAAAATGGCTTACTCAATGGTAACCACTTATGGTATGAATGATAAAATTGGCAATATTAGTTTTTACGATCCTTCACAAGAAAATACTTTTACCAAACCTTTTAGCGAAGAAACAGGTAAAATGATTGATGATGAAGTTAGAAAACTTGTGAGTGAAGCCTATCAAAGAACACTTGCATTATTGCGCGAAAAAAGCCCTGAGGTAGAAAAGTTAGCGAAGGAATTACTAGACAAAGAAGTCTTACACAAATCAGACGTAGAAGAGTTGATTGGTAAAAGACCCTTTGAAGAAAAGAAGCTATTAGAAGTAGTGATTCCGCCGGTACCAACTGAACTACCAATCATTCCAATTGTAGGTGCAGAAACCGACGAACAAAATACTACCATCAGCTAATGCTATTTGTTTTATGGCAACTACAGCAAGAGAAAATATTTTAAGCAAAATAAAACAGGCACTGAAAAAATCAGTGCCTGTTCCCTTTCCCGCAAGTGAAGGAAACACTAGTGTTTTTCAACCATCTGTACAAGAACTTGAAATAGAATTTGCAGAGAATTTTTCAAAATTGCAGGGTAGATTTTCTTATTGCTCCAATGAAGCAGAATTGGCCACCCAACTACATACACTAGTTGCCCAACGCAAATGGGAAAACATTTACTGTGTAGAACCCGAGTTAAAGACAACGCTTTCAAGTAATGGGTTTGAAAACCATACAGCCACTGCGCTAGACAGTTGCGATGCCTCTATTACTTACTGCGAACAATTAGTAGCAAGAACAGGTAGTTTATTACTTAGTAGCGGCCAAGCAAGTGGCAGAACAGTTAGTGTATATGCACCAGTGCATATTTGCATTGCCTACACCGATCAATTGGTGTATGATATTGCAGATGGCATTGATTCTTTGTTAGATAAATACCGATTGAATTTACCTTCATTAATTAGTTTGGCTTCTGGCCCAAGCAGAACTGCTGATATAGAAAAAACATTAGTTGTGGGAGTACACGGACCCAAAGAAGTGTTTTGTTTTTTGTTAGACAGACAAGAAGCAACCGTTTAATTTAATTGTATGCAGCAACTGCCACCAAATAAAAAAATATATTTCTTATCTGATTTTCATTTGGGTGCTCCTGACTATGCTAGTAGTTTGGTGCGTGAAAAAAAAGTAGTTGCTTTTTTAGAAAGCATTCAACACGATGCTGCAGAAATATTTATTGTAGGCGATATTTTTGACTTTTGGTTTGAGTATAAAAAAACAGTTCCAAAAGGCTATACGCGCTTATTAGGAAAGTTAGCTGAACTAACCGATAGCGGAATTCTGGTGCATTTTTTTGTAGGTAATCACGATATGTGGATGAAAGATTATTTTCAACAAGAATTAAATATCCCGGTATATTATCAACCCAAAATAGTTGCTTGGAATGAGCATCGATTTTTTATTGCGCATGGAGATGGCTTAGGACCAGGGGATCATGGGTATAAATTTCTGAAAAAAATATTCTCTAATTCAATTTGCAAGTGGTTGTTTGAATGGCTGCACCCTAACTGGGGCATAGGTTTGGCAAATTATTTTAGCAAAAAGAGTAGGCAAAAAACAGGAACTGCAGATGATATTTTTTTAGGCGAAGACAAAGAATGGCTAATCATTTTTTCTAAAGAATACGTTCAAGATTTACCGATTCAATATTTTGTATTTGGTCACCGACATTATCCAATTGATATTAAGATCAACGAAACGAGTAGGTACATTAATTTAGGTGATTGGATCCAACATTTTACCTATGCAAGTTTCAACGGAACAACCATGGAATTGCATCAATGGGCAACGGGTAATTGAGATTTCAATTCTAGTAAAAAAGATTTGAATTTAGTTAAGGATTGAATTAGTTGCGATTGAATATCTGCCTGCGTTTTATTATTCTTTATATATTTTTTAGCACCCTCAATAGAAAATTTTCTTTGGCGCAGTAGAAAATAAATCAGTTGTAAATTTTTAATATCCTCCACTCTAAATAAGCGATCGCCTTTTCTTGTTTTTCGAGGTTGCAATACATCAAATTCATTTTCCCAATAACGGAGCAAAGAAGTGTTTACTTTAAACCAACTAGCTACCTCGCTAATACTATAATATAATTTTTGCTTAAGGATTGATTCATCTGGCACGTCAATAAGGTCTACTTCGTTGTCCATTTCTTTAAACGATTTTCTTCCTCTTTTGCCAACAACCACAGATTTACTAGCACTAATTACAACTGCAGGTTTATCTACTACTGGTAGTTTTTCTGGAACTGGCGTTTGTTTAATACGAATGCCAATGGTTTCATCTGCAAATACAACTTCAGCAGGTTTTGCTGCAATCGGTTCTTTGATTGCTGGCTTTTCTGCTTTTTCCTTTTTAGGTTTGGGCGCAGCCGTTTCAACTGGAAAACCAAATAAATCTAATTGTTGCAATTCCGCCATACTATAAAAGTAACACAAGTAGCTAGCTTAACTACCAGGCAAAGGGTGTTGGTGGAAAAGATGCCATTTACTGGGGGAAACATACCAGTAGTAATCAATTGAAATTAGTTTCTAAACAGCCGAATTAAATATTTACAAGTTAATTTTGCAGCATGCAAATAGCGGTAAATGCCATATTTCTTCAAAAAACCTCATTAGAAGGCTATGGCTGGTTTGTGCAAGAGATTTTTAAAAGATTGGTCAACCAGCATCCAGAACACGAATTTATTTTTGTATTTGACAGGCCCTACGATGCATCCTTTGTATTTGCTAAAAACGTAACGCCTGTTGTGGTAACACCTGCAGCGCGTCATATATTTAGTTTTAAATACTGGTATGATTTAAAAGCGCCAATGGCCCTCAAAAAATTTCAGCCAGCTGTTTGGGTGCAACCTTATGGGTTTTGCAGTTTAACTACTAAAACGCCCCAATTAATGGTGGTGCATGACTTGGCTTTTTTACACTATCCAAAATTCATTTCATGGCACCAGCGTTGGTATTACCAGCGATTTACGCCCAAGTTTTTACAAAAAGCCAAGCAAATTGTAACGGTGTCGGAGTTTTCTAAGCAAGATATTTTGTTGCATTATCCTGTTGAAGCAAATAAGCTGACTGTTGTGCATGGCGCTGCCAGAGAAGGTTTTGACCCACTAGACTGGGGCAGCAGAGATGCCACCAAAGCCAGTTATGCCGATGGTAGAGAATATTTTTTATTTGTAGGAGGGGTGCATCCACGAAAAAACTTAATGAACCTGCTCAAAGCGTTTTCATTATTTAAAAAATGGCAACACAGTAATATGAAATTACTAGTGGTAGGACGTTTGGCTTGGCAGTATGGCGATATAGTAGAGAAACTAAAAACCTATAAATACCGCGAAGACGTGGTTATGTTAAACTATGTTTCAGACCATGCCTTAACGCAGCTCACCGCATCGGCGTATGCCCTTGTATATCCTTCTTTTTTTGAAGGATTTGGTTTGCCCATTTTAGAAGCCATGCAATCGGGTGTTCCTGTAATTACTAGCAATACGAGTAGCATGCCTGAAATTGCTGGAGACGCAGCCTTGTTTGCAAGTCCGGATGATCCGGATGCGATTGCAAAACAGTTGCTTTTGATTTATAAAGACGAGTCTGCAAGAGAGAAATTGATTGAAGCCGGAAAACTAAGGGCAGCCAGTTTTAGTTGGGATGATACCGCCAATAAATTTTGGGAAGCCATTTTGAAAACTGCAGAAAACTAATCTTGCGCAGATAAATCGTACTTTTACAGCGCTAATTTTTTAATCAATAAACAGTATGAACAAATCAACCATTTCAATAGATATTCATTTAGATGAAAACAAGGTTCCGGAACAAATAAATTGGACGGCCACCGATAGTACCGCAGACATGATGCAAGCGGCCAAAGCCATGATGGTTGCATTTTGGGATGCCAAAGATAAATCTGCTTTACGCATTGATTTATGGACCAAAGACCTGATGGTAGATGAAATGGCAGATTTTTATTACCAAACTTTTATGGGAATGGCCGACACTTTTTTACGTGCTACACAGCAAACTGCATTGGTGGATGAAATGAAAGCATATGCAAAAGATTTTTACAACAAGTTCAGAGAAATACAATTAAAAGAAAACAAATAATACCAACGCTATGAGTTTAGAAATACAAGTAATGTCTGAAATGAAAGATGCCATGAAAGCTAAGAATGAAGCGCTTTTGCGTGGACTTCGTGCTATTAAAGCCGAAATCATTAAAGCCAAAACAGAGCCTGGAGCGAATGGAGAAATTTCGGCCGATACAGAAATAAAATTGTTACAAAAACTAGTGAAGTCTAGAAAGGATTCTTTGGAAATATATCAAAAACAAAATCGTCCAGACTTAGCAGTGAAAGAATCAGAAGAAATTGCGGTAATTGAAAAATTCTTACCAGCCCAAATGTCGGCAGAAGAATTAACCGAAGTAATTACAAGTATCATTGCGGCAGTTGGTGCAACAGGTCCTCAAGACATGGGCAAAGTAATGGGTGTTGCAAGCAAGCAATTAGCAGGTAAGGCAGAAGGCAAACTAATTTCTGCAACGGTGAAAGCTTTGTTGGGTTAAATTAACAATAATCGAAAACAAGATATGTTTATAGACATTGTTTTTTTAGTAATAATGGTACTTGCTATCATTAAAGGATTTCGCAAGGGCTTAATTGTTGCTGCGTTTTCTTTTGTGGGTATTGTAATAGGGCTAGCCGCAGCAATGAAACTCTCGGCATGGGTAGCTACTGCACTAAAATCACATACTAGCATTGGGGCCGGATGGTTGCCTTTTTTGGCTTTTGTATTAATTTTGGTAGTGGTTTGGGCCTTGGTTCGAGCAGGCGCAGCTTTAATAGAAGCAAGTGTAGAAATGGCTTTTTTAGGTTGGCTGAATACACTTGGAGGAATATTAATGTATGCCTCGCTTTATGCAATTGTGTATAGCATTTTGCTGTTTTACGCAGACAAATTGCATTTATTAACTGCAACGGCAATCAATTCGTCTAAAACCTACACCTATTTAGCACCTATTGGACCTAAAACAATGGATATCTTTTCTAAATTACTACCTATTTTTAAGGGGATGTTTGATGAGTTAACAGGCTTCTTTGGATCGGTAGTAAAATAAAATTAAACAGTTCTTTTTTTGATAACAACCAATAATCAGCCGCTTTACTTTAAAATCAGTATTTTGCAGTAATCAGGGGATTAATTGGGTTGAGATTTAATCAATCGTTTATTGATTTTGAATTAACAGACGTGTTTGCATAAGAAAAAGAACCATGGAGTACGAAATAAAACAACAAGAAAAATTCAAATTTATTGAAGAGGGCGAAGGCGAACCGCTTTTGCTTTTGCATGGTCTATTTGGCGCGTTGAGTAATTTTGCAGATTTAGTAGAACATTTTAGAGGATCTTATAAAGTAATTGTTCCGTTATTACCCTTGTTTGATTTAGATATCTTTCATACAACAGTAGGCGGATTAGAAAAGCATGTACAGAAATTTATTGAATTGCGTGGTTATACTGGCATTCATTTATTGGGTAATTCTTTAGGTGGTCATGTTGCACTAGTTCATGTGCTAAAACATCCCGAAAAAATCAAGTCATTAATATTAACTGGAAGCAGTGGATTGTTTGAAAATGGTATGGGAGATAGCTATCCTAAAAGAGGCGATTACGAATACATCAAAACAAAAACACAAGTTACTTTTTACGATCCTGCAACGGCTACAAAAGAGTTAGTGGATGAAGTATTTGAGATTACCAATAATCGCATTAAAGTAATTAAAATTATTTCACTTGCAAAAAGTGCAATTCGCAATAATTTAGGAGAAGAAGTAAATAAAATAACACAACCTACTTTATTAATTTGGGGCAATAACGATATTATTACTCCTCCTTTTGTAGGACAAGAATTCAACAAATTAATTCCTAATAGCGAACTGCATTTTATTGATAAATGTGGTCATGCACCCATGATGGAAGTGCCACAGGAATTTAATAATATTCTAGAAAAATTCTTGCATAAACTGAAAGAACCTGTTGCTTAAACAGATTGGTTTATTGCTATAATTATTCTGAGACCTAATGCTTAAAACATGTTAGCTGCTCAACTACTAAATTCTAGTTTCCCCACTATTCATCTATACGACCGTGTATCGATGGCGCTTCAGTTAATGGAAGAATACGATATTCAACATTTACCCGTTGTAAATGAAGAGAAGTATGTTGGCATTATTGGTAAATCAGACTTATTGGATGTTGCTGAAACGAATACAATAGCTACTACACAAGAATTTATTATACCTGTTAGTGTTAAAGGCGAAGAGCATTTTTTAGTAGCATTAAAATTAATGGCAGAAAAGGAATTGTCATTACTAGCTGTTGTTAATGAGCAAACAGAACTAATAGGCATTATTGCTATTACCGATTTATTGCAACAACTTTCTCGTTTTTTAGGCACTGAAGAAAAAGGCGGCTTGATTGTTTTAGAAATTGCACGTCGTAACTTTTCGTTTGGAGAAATTTGCAGACTTGTTGAAACCAATGATGCCTTAATTACCCAGTGCAATACAATGACTGAGCCTGATACAGGCTTAATTATTGTAACACTTAAATTAAATAAAATAGAAATCTCTGCTATCGTTGCAACTTTTCAACGCTATGATTATACTGTTCGTTACTATTTTGGACAGGAGTCTTACGATAATGAATTAAAAGACAATTACCAGCATTTGCTTGCCTATTTAAATGTATAAATCTCCATTTTATTTAACCATTTCTAACTAAGATTTGCTAATGAGGTCATTGCCTTTTTTGTTATGCTGTTTTGTGTTAGCTGTGCAACTAAATGCACAGTCCAATATGGAACAACAAGGACAAACAGTTTGGAGTGATTTTATTAAAACAGGCAAAAAGGCTAATTTTTTATACGTTGAAAACATTAGTATTTCTGGCAATAAAAAAACAAAAGAACAAATTGTACTTCGCGAATTATTTTTTATTAAAGACGGCTTGATTCCCAAAAAAGATTTAGATATTCAACTCAAACAATCGCGCCAACAATTAATGAATACAACACTATTTGTAGACGTGCAAATTATTCCTATTACTACAGATAGTACCATTCGCATTCAAATTAATTTAAAGGAACGCTGGTACTTATTTCCATTGCCATATTTTCGATTAATAGACCGAAATTTTAACCAGTGGTGGGTGCAACAACAACGGAGTTTAGAGCGGGTAAATTATGGTATAAAATTTATTCAAAATAACACTACAGGACGTAATGATAATTTAAACATTTGGCTTATTTCAGGCTATACCCAACAAGTAACGCTTCGTTATGATGTTCCTTTATTTGGAAAAAAATTAAACCAAGGTTTTAATATTGGATTAAGCCATGGGACCCAAAAAGAAATTAATATTTCAACGGCCAATGACAAGCAACAGTTTTTTAAGTACGACCAGTCTTTTATAAAAAAACAAACGAAAATAGATTTCACTTATTCCTATAGACCAAGATTAAAAAAATGGCATTCGCTGCGGATATCATATAACGACGAATCAATTGCCGATACGGTCTTTAAAATCAATCCACAATATTTTAGTAATCACACCACGCAATTCAAGTATATCGATTTCAATTATCGGTTTAAATATTATAATGCCGATGCCAATGCTTATCCTACCAATGGTTTTTTATTTGAAGGAAACGTCTATAAAAGAGGCCTTACACAATCTGCCAGTTTATGGATGTTATATTCAAGGGCTATTTATGCAGTACCCATAGCAAAAAAAGCATTCTTGCATTTTGAAGGATTGGCGCAATTGAAATTTCCTAGTAACAATGCTTTTAGTGACCAACGATTGTTTGGCTACGGCCATTTTCAAATGCGCGGGTTAGAGTATAATGTGATTGATGGCATGAATGGAGCCATGTTAAAATCTAGTATCCACCAACAATTGGTAAAATTTGAAATTAAGAATCCTTTTCCTAGCAAAACGCACGATCGAATTCCTTTTAGAATTTATTTAAAAACCTATACCGATTTGGGGTATGCTTCTATAGCCAATCCGCTTCCTACAAATACCCTTAATAATCGCTTGTTAAAGACCTGGGGCTTTGGCATTGACATTGTTTCTATCTATGATTTTGTGTTTAAAATTGAATACAGCTTTAACCAACTTAATAATCATGGCTTATATTTACAAAGTAGAAATGATTTCTAATACTACTGTTTTACCAATACGCATTCAATGAAACTAGCTATTTATAGTCGTGGACTAGATTTTGAACAAGAAAATCCCATTCAGATATTGCTGGTGGAACTAATGCGTTATGATTCCTGCATACTTATCTACAAACCATTATTAGAACAGTTTTCATTTCCGCAGGCAATTCTTGAAAAACTGATTCCTTTTTCTTGTTCCGACGATTTGAGTAGCGATATAGATATGTTGATTAGTTTGGGAGGAGATGGAACCATGCTCGACGCAGTTACTTTAGTGAAACAAAAAAATATTCCAATTTTAGGCATCAATTTTGGTCGTCTAGGCTTTTTGGCAAGTATTAGTAAAGACGAATTATCCCTAGCTGTTGATGCTTTAATTAATCGTACGTTCCATATAGAAAAAAGAACCCTTATTCATTTAGATTCAAACGAACCTTTATTTGGAGATACCCCTTTTGGCTTAAATGAGTTTGCTATTCATAAGCGCGATATTTCTCCAATGGTTAAAATTCATACCTATTTAAATGGCGAATTTTTAAACTCTTATTGGGCAGATGGGTTAATTGTTTCAACGCCTACAGGCTCAACTGGATATAATATGAGTTGTAATGGTCCGATTGTATTTCCCGATTCGTCTAGTTTTGTTATCACTCCGGTTGCGCCACATAATTTAAATGTTCGACCTATTGTGGTGCCTGATAATAATGTCATTTCATTTGAAATTGAAAGTAGGTCCGACCTATTCATTTGTGCACTAGATGCCCGCCGCGAAATTGTAAACAAAAGCATTCAGTTAGCAGTAAAAAAAGAAGCATTTTATGTTAATTTGGCGCGTTTAAATGAAAATAATTTCCTTTCTACACTAAGATCTAAGCTTACTTGGGGGCTAGATAAAAGAAATTAACTTTTATATTAGGTTTTTTTGATGCTATTTTACAAAAGCATTTATCCCTAATAATATGTTTAAGAAAATTTTCAGCATCTTTTTATTCTCCATTTGTTCGGTGGTAACCTATGCGCAGAGCATGGATACCTATGTTCACCAGGCGGAGTATGGTTTTTCGGTTGGTTTGGGTCATTATTTTGGCGATTTGAATACTAGTATGCAAATCAATCGTCCTAAGTTTTCGGGAGGAATTTTTTTTAGAAAACAATTCAACAATTATATAGGGTTAAAAGTGGCTGCTAATTATGCATTATTGGGTTATTCCGATGCTTACAGCCATAATGCAGCCGAAAACTTGCGCAACTTAAGTTTCAATACCAATGTTTGGGAAATGAGCCTTGCGGGTGATTTTAACTTTTTTAAATTCTTTCCAGGTTTTGAAGAGTATAGTTATACGCCCTATATCAGCTTAGGAGTTGGCGTGTTTTCTTTTGACCCTTATGCCTATTTGGCTGGTGAAAAAAATATGCTACGGCCATTAGGAACCGAGGGGCAAGGAAGTAGTTTGTATCCAGAAAAGCAGCCCTATAACCCAATAGCCATGAGTATTCCAGTAGGATTTGGGGTTAAATATAGTTTGAGTGAAAAAGTAAATGTGTTTGGCGAAATATCTTATCGCTTTACCAATACCGATTATTTAGATGATGTGGGTGGTTCTTATGCACCGGATGCCTTTCCTGCTTTGCCAGACGGCTCTCCATCACCTGCCTTTTTATTGCAAGACCGAAGTTATGAACTAGGCAATTCCATTGGAATCAAAGGCCGCCAACGTGGAAATAGTTTACAAAAAGATGCTTTTGTGACGGTTCATGTAGGGATGTCTTTTAATATTCAATCGTATCGTTGCCCCACAGTAGGAACTAGATTTTTTTAAATAAAGCCAAATCCTAACAATTCTATTTGTTTTTCTTTGAATTAAATCTTCACATGCCCGTTGATTTTATTAATTTTGCAGCCTAATTGTAGGGAATACTATGCAGGAAGACCTCATTGGTAAAATAAACAAAGCTCGTATGCCTCGACATATAGCCATCATTATGGATGGTAATGGACGTTGGGCAGAAGAGCAAGGACAAGACCGTTTGTACGGCCATTATCATGGTGTAGAAAGCGTTCGAATCATTGTGGAAGGATGTGCCGAATTGGGAATTGAATACCTTACTTTGTATGCTTTTAGCACCGAAAATTGGGACCGCCCACAAAAAGAAGTGGAGGGCCTAATGTTGCTTTTTGTAGACACTATTCGTAAAGAAGTGCCTATATTAAATAAAAATAACATACGTTTACATGTTATTGGTGATTTGAGTTTATTGCCTAAAGAGGCGCACAGAGAATTACACGAAGCATTAGAGATGACGAGCCAAAATACTGGACTAAACCTAATTTTAGCCTTGAGTTATAGTAGTCGTTGGGAGCTGGTAAATGCAGTAAAGCAGATTGCACTAGATGTAGAAAAAGGGGTATTGCAAGCGGCAAATGTAAATCAACAGACATTAGAGCAATACCTTGCTACGAGCGAGTTTCCCGATCCTGAATTGATGATTCGCACTAGCGGTGAATACCGAATTAGTAATTTTTTATTGTACCAATTGGCTTATGCTGAACTATACTTTACTGATACCCGTTGGCCAGATTTTCGCAAAGAAAACCTAATAGAAGCAATTCTTGATTTTCAGGGTAGAAACCGAAGATTTGGCAAAACAGACAAACAAATAGAGGAGGAAACAGCTTTGTTGTAACACATTATTTTTAAGAGATTCATAATTAATTGGGTGATTTAACAAACACTTTTAATTATTCCCTTTAATTTGCCCCACTTAAAACCAAGAACAAGCGCTGAAAGCAAGATGGGCTTTACTTTCAGACTGGAATACCAAATAACGAACCGGATGCAGAAATTGTACAAATATTTAGTGCTGATTTTAATTACTTTGTTAGTGGGCTTTTCTGCTCAGTCTCAGGTTTCAAGAATGTCAAAAAAAGCACAAGACACTTCTATCACTTCTATTGAAGTAGACTTACTCAATATTTTTAATCAAAAAGCCTCCAAGAATTACAAAGTAGCTAGTGTAAAAGTGGTAGGCAATCGTTTTTTTGATGAAAACTTATTGATTTCTATTGCAAATATTAATGTGGGTGACGAAATTAAAATTCCAGGCGGCGACAATTTTGCAAAAGCCATTACCAAACTTTGGGGTCAAAACTATTTTAGCAATGTGCAGGTAAGCCTGACCAAACTAGAAGGAAAAAATATTAGTGTTGAAATTGAAGTAACTGAAAGACCGCGTTTGTCTAAATTTTATTTTAAAGACGTTCGTAAGTCAGAAACCGACGACTTGTCGAGCAAAACTGGATTGGTTCCAAACCGTGTAGTTACTGAGAACATGAAAATTACTGCAGTAGAAGCCATTAAAAAATATTACGCAGAAAAAGGCTTCCGCGATGCAAAAGTAAAAATTAGTGAGAAAAAAGATACCACACTAGATAACACATTGTCTTTAACTTTTACAGTTGACAAAGGCACAAAAATTCATATCAACAATATCAACTTTGGCGGTAATACAGTGGATGCCGGAAAACTAAAACGCCAATTAAAGGATACAAAAGAGAAGTCTCGCTTTACACTATATCCAACTTTCGACAAGGGAATGATTGTAGAAGCCAAGCGGTATACTTTTGAAGATTACTTAAAAGAAAAAGGATACCTAACTTTTAGTCGGACTAAAAAAGTATTAGATCCTTATGTTCGCATTAAACTTTCTTCTGCAAAGTTCGACGAAAAAAAATACACAGCAGACAAAGACAATATTCTTGATTACTACAATACTTTAGGCTTTCGTGATGCACAGATTCAAAAGGATACCGTGTACCATACTGTTAAAGGCGATTTGAATATTGATATTAAAATTTCTGAAGGCCACCGTTACTATTTTGGTAATATTGGTTGGAGAGGAAATACCAAATTCCCAGATTCTGTTTTAACACAAATTCTAGGCATTCGCAAAGGAGATATCTACAATATGGATATCTTAAATAAAAAATTAGGTAAGAACGCATCTCCAGAAGGCGGTGATATTAGTGGCTTATACCAAGATGATGGCTATTTATTTTTCCGTACAGATCCTGTAGAAACAGCCGTGTACAATGATACCATCGATTTTGAAATTCGTATTGTGGAAGGTCCTCAAGCAACCATTAAAAACATTCGTATTGCAGGTAACGATCGTACAAAAGAATATGTAATCAGAAGAGAATTAAGAACCATTCCGGGTGAAAAATTCAGCCGTTCAGATTTGGTTCGTTCTAATAGAGAGATTGCGCAATTAAATTATTTCAACCAAGAAAAAATTAAAATCGACCCAGTACCAAATCCGGATGATGGTACTGTAGATATTAATTATGGGGTAGAAGAAAAATCAAGTGATCAACTTGAATTAAGTGCAGGATGGGGTGGTATTATTGGTTTAACAGGAACACTTGGGGTTTCGTTCAATAACTTTTCTATCAGAAATATTTTGAAAAAATCTGCTTGGGATCCTTTACCAATGGGTGATGGTCAAAAACTAAGCTTACGTATTCAAAGTAATGGTAAGGCATTCCGTTCTTATAATTTCTCTTTCACTGAACCTTGGTTTGGTGGTAAAAAAAGAAATGCACTATCGTTTAGTATCTACAATACTAAATACGGGCAAACATACAATCCACTTACAGGAATGTACGACCCTAACTATGCCGACAATAGTTCTATTACTACAACCGGTGCCACTATTGCTTTGGCTAAACAGTTGAAATGGCCAGATGACTATTTCTCATTAACTAGTGCGCTTAGCTTTACTAGGTATAAGTTAAATAATTATGCCATTGACCCAATGAATCTTCCAGGATTTGATAAGGGATTTGCGCATAACCTGAACTTGAAATTTTCTTTACAAAGGTCTTCTGTTGATCAGCCTTTATTCCCTAGATCTGGATCAACATTTTTGGCAAGCGTTCAGTTAACGCCTCCTTATACTTTATTGAGTAATAAAATAGCTACCTCGGCCAATCCTTACGAATGGATTGAATACCATAAGTGGCGCTTTAACGGCGAATGGTTTATTCCACTGGGTAAACCAACTGGCGAAGAGCACAAGCAGTTTGTAATTCGTACTTCTGTTAAATTGGGCTATTTAGGCAGATATAACCAAGACCTTCAAATTTCTCCATTCGAAAGATTTCAGGTGGGAGATGCAGGCTTGAGCAACCAGTTTGCTTTATTAGGATATGATATCATTGCTCAAAGAGGGTATCCTGTTTATAGTACATCTGATCCAAAAGTTAATCCAGACCAACAGTCTACCAGACAATATTTTACGATCTTTAATAAATACACTGCTGAGTTGAGGTATCCTTTAAGTTTAAATCCTAGTAGTACGATTTATGCATTAGGCTTCTTTGAAGCAGCCAATGGTTGGTATTCTATGAAAGATTACAATCCATTCCAATTACGTCGTTCGGTGGGTATTGGTATGCGGTTCTTTTTACCTATGTTTGGTTTGTTAGGATTTGATTATGGTATTGGTTTAGATCGTTTCACGCCAAATGGCACTTTAAAAGACGCGGCTAAATTTACATTTATGCTTGGCTTTGAACCTGAATAATCTACTTTTATCAACTTAGTATTATGAAATATAGTTTAATTCTTTGCTTGTTTCTAGGTTTTGCAGGTCTTGTATCTGCACAACAACGCTATGCTGTAATAGACACCAAGTATATTTTAGATAAAATTCCTGAATACAAAGACGCCGATAAAAAATTACAAGCTATTAGTTTGCAATGGCAGAAAGAGATTGATGATAAACAGGCTGCGTTAGATAAAATGTATAAGAATTACGAAGCAGAGCAGTTTATGTTAACCGATGAATTGAAAAAGAAGCGTGAAGAAGAGCTTTTTGTGAAGGAAAAAGAAATCAGAGACTTGCAAAAAAGACGTTTTGGCTACGAAGGTGACCTTTTTAAAGAACGCCAACGTTTGGTAAAGCCCATCCAAGATAAGGTGTACAATGCCATTCAAAAAATAGCAGTTGCTAAAGCTTTTGACTTTGTACTAGATAAAAGTGAAGGAATTACCGTTATATTTGCCGACCCTAAATTGGATAAAAGCGACGACGTTTTAAAAGAATTAGGAATAAAATTTTAAACAACTATCAATTATAAATTCACAAAAATGAAGAAAGTATTATTTGTGTGTGTGGCTGTTGCAGCAAGCCTATTGTTCACTAATCACACCAACGCTCAAACCAAAATAGGCACTTTTGACGAAGAAAGCGTTTTGGGTTTAATGCCGGATATTGACAAGGTTTCCGCAGCTTTACAGAGTTATGCAAAAGACTCTTTACAAGTAGATTACGAATACAGTGTGCTTGAGTTCAATCGCAGAGATAGTCTCTACAGAAAAGATTCTGCTACTATGCCAGCAAGGGCTAGAGAGCAAGCCAACAAAGAATTGAACCAATTAAAATACAAATTGGTGAATTGGCAACAATTCCAACAAGAATCAGTTCGTACTAAACAAGAAGAACTATTGGTTCCTTACAAGCAAAAAATCTATGCTTCATTAGAAAAAATTATTCGTGAGCAAAAATATACCCATGTTTTTCGTAACGATGCATTGTTGAAATCTCCAATTGGCGACAACCTTTCTATTAAAGTTGCGCAAGATTTGAAATTAAACTTGCCTAAAGAAGTAATTGACGAACTTAAGAGCCAAGGTGTTCCAGTTCCAGCTGCTGCAGCGCCAGCAACAAAGCCTGCTGCTAAAACAAAATAGTAGTAGTTTATCGCTTAATGTTTGGGCAACCAATCATTAGCCATAAATTCAAGCGTATATAATTTATAGAAATAGGCTGTCTCAAACGAGGCAGCCTATTTTTTTGTGAAAACGGGTTCTGTCAATTTTATTTGATGGGTTATTTTCTGTAATTCCCCTTTCGTTTAACTGCTTCATTTTTCTAAGTAATTATATAACAGTTCTTCGCTTAATTTTGTAGCATGAACCTCAAAAAACCTATTGGTGTATTTGATAGCGGTTATGGTGGATTAACGGTACTGAAAGAAATAGTACAAGTCTTGCCACAATACGATTACCTCTATTTAGGAGATAATGCCCGTGCTCCCTATGGTCCTCGTTCGTTTGAAACAGTCTATCAATATACTTTAGAAGCGGTTAATTGGTTTTTTGAACAAGGTTGTGAGTTAGTAATTCTTGCTTGCAACACAGCTTCCGCAAAAGCCTTAAGAACTATTCAGCAAAAAGACTTGCCAAAACTTGCTCCTGGCAAAAGGGTATTGGGCGTAATAAGGCCCACAACTGAAATTATTGGCAACTATTCCAAAACAGGAAATATTGGCATTTTAGGCACCAATGGAACCGTGATGAGCAATAGTTATCCGATAGAGATAGGAAAATTTTTTCCGGCTATTCGGGTTTTTCAAGAAGCCTGCCCCATGTGGGTTCCTTTAATTGAAAACGGAGAATTTAACCTAGCTGGTGCCGATTATTTTGTACAAAAAAACTTGCAGCAATTATTGGTCCAATCTCCTGAAATTGATACTGTTTTATTGGCTTGTACACATTATCCGCTTTTGTTAAAAAAGATCCAGCAATTTGCGCCATCAAATATTCAGTTTGTTTCACAAGGTGAAATTGTTGCCAAGAGTTTGTCGAATTATTTAGAAAGACACACCGCTATTGCCAATAAATGTAGCCAAACAGGCGAAATTCAGTTTTTTACTACAGATGATTCTGCCGATTTTAACAAACATGCTGCGCAGTTTTTTGGCGCACCAGTAAGTTCGCAACACATTGATTTACAATAATTAGTGAGTAGTAATCTGCTGAAATTATTATTATTATTTCCCATAAATTTTTATAGAAATTGTCTAGCCAAATGGGTTCTTAGTTTTTTTCGCCGCTTTTTTTGTTATTCCTTTGCCTTTTCGTGTACAACCATTACCTTTGCCGTCCTTTCACAAGCAGCAGTATGGTGACTGCAGGCATGAAATGTAACAATATTACCGGGTTAGTAAAAAAACGATATCATGAAACGTACATTCCAACCACACAAACGTCGTCGTAAAACCGTTCACGGTTTTCGTAAACGTATGGAGTCTGCTAATGGCCGCAAAGTATTAAGCAGCCGTAGAGCGAAAGGTCGCAAGAAACTAAGTGTTTCTAGCGAAAAAGGATTAAAATAATACCTCGGCCTAGCCGTAAAAATATTTAGCCTCATCTTTTGATGGGGCTTTTTTAGTTTTGTAATTATGCGCAACCAACCATTTTCATATTCGCACCACGAAAAGCTAAAAAGCCGTAAGCTTTTGAACGGCATTTTTGCGAAAGGAAAATCTATTAGTTGTTATCCTATTAAATTAATTTATCAAAGCGTTGAACTACCATTGGAGGTTTCAATGCAAGTAGGTGTTGGAGTGAGCTCAAGGCATTTTAAAAAAGCAGTTGACAGAAATAGAATTAAACGTTTATTGCGCGAATCTTATCGCACACAAAAACAATTATTACATTTTACTGAAACAACGCCTAAGCAAAAACTGCTCTTTTTTTTATACGTAGGAAAAGAGTTGCCAGATGCCGCACTTATTCAAACAAAAATGGCTGCAGCATTACAAAAGATTAGCGAAACGTTTAAATAAACAGCTCGATGAATCAACCAATTATTAAAGCGGTAGTTGCTATTTTAAAAGCCATTGTAATCGCTCCTTTTATTTTACTAATCAGAATCTACCAATACATTATTTCTCCTGTAATGGGTCCTAAATGTAGGTTTACGCCTACCTGTTCGCAATACACGGCAACTGCCCTACAAAAGCATGGCTTAATTAAAGGCGGTTGGCTTTCTATTAAAAGAATTAGTAAATGCAGGCCAGGTGGTTCGCATGGATACGATCCAGTTCCTTAGTTTACTTAGTGGTAGGCTTGGTTAACGCTTCTAATTTTGCAATTGTTTCGCGTACTTCTTTCACACTGAAAAAACGATAAATTTCAGGATCTTTCCCTTCTACTTTTTCGGCTGAAAGCATTTGGTGGTAAGGGCTTACAACAGTAGCTTCTAAGTTATCTGATATTTTAACTAATTGGTTGGGAAGTATAAAAAAGTTTCTATTGGCAGCACTTACATTTTTACCAATAATGATTTGTTGCAAAGAATCAATCTTGTGTTTTAAATCTTCTTGCGTTACTAAATTATGGGCATCGCTTTGAGTAGTATATTTTTGATAGCTACCAACAATGGTATCGTTCTTTACATTTAAAATATAGAGGCCATTGTCTTTTAAGGAAATTTGTGTTTCCCCTACAGGCGCAGTTAATTTTAAATCTACTACTGCATCACTAAAACTGATTGTTTTTTGTTCATGACCATTTCCGTCTTTGGCAGTAATGGTTTTGGCAGCTTCATTAAAAGTAGCAGTGCCTTTACTCATTACCACAATTCGTTTACTAGTTCCGCCGCAAGCAGTAAACAATGTAATTGTCAATAAAGCAACAAGTGTTTTTTGCATAATAGTAGGTTTAAAAAAAATAATCCCGAGCAATTTGTGTACTCGGGATTAAAACTAAATTATTTTATTGAAAACTAAACAGCTGCTGCAAAACGCTCGGCAACTTTGCTCCAATTTACTACATGCCAGAAAGCCGCAAGATAGTCTGCACGACGATTTTGGTATTTTAAATAGTAAGCATGTTCCCAAACATCGGCACCCAAAATTGGATGACCTTTTGTTTCTGCAATATCCATCAAAGGATTGTCTTGATTAGGTGTTGAACTAACTTCTAGTTTGCCATCTTTTACAATCAACCAAGCCCAACCGCTTCCAAAACGAGTCATACCTGCTGCTGCAAATTTTTCTTTAAAAGCATCAAATGAACCAAAAGTAGCAGTGATGGCATCTGCCAAAGCACCTGTTGGATTTCCACCAGCATTAGGGGCTAAACTCTCCCAAAAGAAAGTATGGTTCCAATGACCACCGCCATTGTTACGAACAGCTGGGCTAATGCTACCTGCAATTGCTACTATTTCTGCCAAAGATTTGCCTTCGTTTGGTGTACCAGCAATTGCTTTGTTTAAATTGTCTACATAAGCTTGGTGGTGCTTACCATGGTGAATTTGCATGGTAGTTGTATCAATATGGGGTTCTAAAGCCTCATGTGCATAAGGTAAAGCTGCAAGTGTAAATGACATAAAAACTATTTTTAATTATTAAGAAAGCAAATTTACTTGGTAAATATGGATTTAAGTGTAGTTGAACATTAATTGTTTCTGAACTCGAAACTTTTCAACCCTATCGCTTATTCCTAAAAAAACTTTGAATTAAAAAAGCACAGTCTGCTTCTAAAATACCAAATTCTAAAATGGTTTTAGGATGAAAAGGGCCTGCTTCTTTGGTATGAAAGCGGTAGCCATTTTTTGCATCGGAGGCACCATACACTACACGTCCTATTTTACTCCAATAAAGCGCACCTGCACACATTAAACAAGGCTCAAGTGTTACATACAAACTAGCTTCTGGTAAATATTTGGCCCCCATAAAATTAAAAGCTGCAGTAAGTGCTAAAATTTCGGCATGGGCTGTTGCATCATTTAAGAGTTCTACTTGGTTGTGTCCACGTGCAATGATTTTATTATTCATGACTACTACGGCACCCACTGGCACTTCGTCTGCATCAAATGCTTTCTGTGCCTCATTGAGGGCCTGTTGCATAAAATATTCATCATTGTGCTCTTGCATAGCGGCAAGTTAAATAAAATAAAGAATGGAATGGTTGTTTCAGGAGAGAGGGTATATAAAAAAACTGCCTCATTAATAAAATACGCTACAATCATATCTATCACTAAACTGTGTAGATAAATAATAGAACTTTTATTAATGAGACAATCTCTTTATTGTTGGAAGCTTACTTACAATTTTTTGATCAAGATGTTTTTAAACCATACATCATTGCCATGGTCTTGTAAACAAATATTGCCGCTAAAAATTCTACCAAAATCAGGCATATTTTTAAACTTGCTTTTTGAAATCATATCTTTCCAATTGTCATCACCATAATTGGTTGTTACAACTGAAGTGCCATTTAAAATAATTTCCATTTTGCCTTTATTGCAAGTTATTTCGCAGGTATTCCATTCGCCAACAGGTTTTACAGCGCCTTCTTTTCCTTCTACTAAATCGTACAAGTTTCCAGCCCTGTGTTTGATGATTTTTCCATCGCTGTGTCCATCGTTATCAAGTACTTGAACTTCAGGTCCTGTATGAAAAGCATGCTCGTATTTAACTGCATCGTCTTGCACCCAAAAAATAATACCACTGTTTCCTTTTTGTGAAATTTTCCAATCAACTTTTAAATCAAAATCTCCGAAAATAGCATCAGATAATATATCGCCATCTCCTTTTGCTTTCAATTCTTTTTTTGCGGCTGCGTCTAAAAACAAAGCGCCGTCTTGCACTTTCCAGTATTCACCTACTGTTGTTTTACCATATGTATGCCAACCTTTGGTGGTTTTTCCGTCAAATAAAGAAATCCAACCTTTTGGTTTTGCGGTTTCTTTTTTTACATGCTTATCAGGACTTCCTACTAAAAGGGTAGCTGATAGTAAACAGGAATACAGTAATGTTTGCATCGTTTTTATTTGTTGAGTAAGAAAATATATTTAATGATTTGTTTGGCATCTTCTAAAGCTAACTGTGGATGCGGGGTCATTGGAATTGCACCCCATACACCGCTACCGCCTTTTAATACTTTACCAGCTAATAACTCAATATTTGCTTCGGTATGTTCGTATTTTGCAGACACATCTTTATAAGCGGGCCCTATTAATTTTGCATCGGTTTTATGACAAGTTAAGCAGTCTGATTTTGCAACCAATGCCAAACCTTTTTTGTAATCGGGGTTAGCGCTTAAGTCGGCTACTGGCGCTGGTGCTGGGGCTGCTGCTGGACTTAGTGTTGCTGCTTCCTTTTTTTCATTACTATTGTTGCTACTACATGCGCCAATCAATACTACAAGTCCGATGGCTAAAAGATACTTTTTCAATTCAGATAGATTTTATATTAAAAAAATAAAGTTATTAATGAATTCCCAAAATGCTCCGATTAAATTCTTCATTCGAACCGGTACTAGCAAAATCATCAAATGCTTTTTCTGTTACACGAATAATATGGTTTTTGATAAAAGGTGCTCCTTCTGCTGCGCCTGCTTCTGGATGTTTGATGGCACATTCCCATTCCATCACCGCCCATCCCTTATAATTATAGCCAGCTAATTTGCTAAAGATAGATTTAAAATCAACTTGACCATCTCCTAATGAACGGAAACGTCCTGCCCGATTAATCCAGCTTTGATAACCACCGTAAACCCCTTGTTTACCTGTTGGATTAAACTCAGCATCTTTTACATGAAACATTTTAATACGCTCATGATAAAAATCGATGTATGACAAATAATCTAAACACTGTAAAACAAAATGCGAAGGATCGTATAATAAATTAGCACGCGGATGGTTGTTTACTTTTTCTAAAAACATTTCGTAACTAATGCCATCGTGCAAATCTTCGCCAGGATGAATTTCGTAACAAAGATCTACGCCATTTTCATCAAACGTATTTAAAATCGGTAACCATCGTTTGGCTAATTCTGTGAATCCTGTTTCTACTAAACCTGCTGGTCTTTGTGGCCAAGGATAAACAGTATGCCATAACAGTGCTCCGCTGAAAGTAGCGTGTGCATTGAGTCCTAAGTTTTTAGATGCTTTTGCAGCATAGTTTAATTGTTGCACCGCCCAGGCAGTTCGGGCAGTTGGATTGTTTCTAACTTCTTCGGGTGCAAATCCATCAAACAAGGCATCGTATGCAGGATTTACTGCTACAAGTTGTCCTTGCAAATGCGTTGACAATTCTGTAATTTCCATGCCAGCAGCTTGCACGATTCCTTTAATTTCATCGGCATAAGTTTTGCTTTCTGCTGCTTTTTTTAAATCGATACAACGTGGATCCCAACTAGGAATTTGAACGCCTTCAAAGCCCAAGCTTTTAGCCCATGCACAAATAGTATCTAAAGAATTAAATGGAGCGGTATCGCCCATAAATTGCGCTAAAAAAATAGCAGGTCCTTTTATGTTTGTCATAGAATTTTTTTAAAAGAAATTTGTTGAAAAATTATACTTGGTATGCTGTCCATTTAAGTTCTGATTGTGCAGATGCTACAACATTGTCTATAAATGCCATACCTCTTACCCCATCAGCTACATTAGGAAAATCCAGTGCTTCAGAACTTGGTGTAGTGCCGTCAATTTTTGCAGACAATGTTTGGGCAAAACTATGGTAGATATTTGCGAAGGCTTCTATATAACCTTCTGGATGCCCTCCGGGAGTTCTACTGTTTTTAATAGCGTAGCTACTTAAACGGTCGCCATAGTTTCCGCCAGCACGTAAAATTTGTGTAGGTGCATCTAACCATTTAACTAATAAAGTATTGGGTTCGTGTTGTGCCCATTCAATACCGCCTTTTTCGCCGTATACCCTAATTTTTAATGCATTCTCTTCTCCAGCTGCAACTTGCGATGCCATTAATACACCAGCAGCGCCGTTATTGAATTTTAATAGAACGCCACCGTCATCGTCTAATAATCGGCCAGGCACCATAATATTTAAGTCGGCACACAAATGGGTAATTTCTAAACCAGTAATATATTCTGCAAGGTGTGCTGCATGTGTGCCAATATCACCCATACAACCGCATTTACCGCTTTTTGTAGGATCTGTTCTCCAAGCCGCTTGCGCATTGCCTTCTTTTTCAGATAAATTGCTTAGCCAACCTTGTGGATACTCTACCCATACTTTTCTAATCTTTCCAAGTACGCCATCCGAAACCATTGCGCGTGCTTGTTTTACCAAAGGATATCCCGCATACGTATGTGTTAAGCAAAGAATTAAACCTGTTTCTTCCACTTTCTTTTGTAATTGTTTGGCTTCGTCTAAAGTAAAGGTCATTGGCTTTTCAATTACCACATGAAACCCATGCTCTAAAGCCATCATAGCAGGAGCGAAGTGTGCAAAATTGGGTGTTACAATGGTTACAAAATCAATGCGCTCATTGGCAGGTAATGCAGCTTCCTTGGTAATCATTTCTTCATAATTCAAATAAGTTCTATCTGCAGGAAGGAACAACATTTTTCCAGAAGCAATGGCATTTTCAGGATTGGTACTGAGTGCGCCAGCAGATACTTCTATCAATCCATCCATATTGGCAGCAAATCGGTGGATGGCTCCAATAAAGGCATCTTTGCCTCCTCCTATCATGCCCATTCTAAGTTTTCTATTCATCTCTGGTTACTTTATTATTTTAGTAAAATTTATTCATTATTTTAGGTGTCAATTAGCGTCAATTACTATTCTGGCATAAAGCTGACGAAAAAAAAATAATTATCGGCTAATTTTTATCAACGAAGTTTTAAAAATAAAAAATTACATTTAACTTCTAAACTTTTCTTTTAAACGCTAACGACATGCAAATAAATCCACAACGTAGTCAATTATTTGTTGCCAGCTGCCCAGCGCTTTTGGTAACTGCTTTATCTTTTGAAATTAGGGCCGGCATTTTAGGGAGGCTAGGTACTGATTTTCAACTCAGTGCTGGTCAATTAGGCACAATTTCCGCTACTGCATCAGCGGCTTAAAAGAATTTTTATTTGATATTAATTTATAAAAAATGCCAAACAAACCAAGCAGAAGAACTGCTATTAAAAATATTTTCACAGGCTCCGCGGCACTAGCTGCTGGCGCAAGTTTATCATCTTTTACCAGTGATATGAAACCAAGTAATCCGCCATTAAAAGGAAATATTAATCATTCTGTTTGCCGTTGGTGTTATAATGATATTCCATTAGAACAATTATGCGCTGCTTCTCAAGAAATTGGTTTGGTAGGAATGGATTTGGTGGGTCCTAAAGACTGGCCAACACTCAAAAAATACAACCTAATTTCTACCATGTGCAATGGCGCTGAAATTGGCCTTACCAAAGGATGGAACGACAAACAGTACCATGCCAAACTAATTAGTAGTTACACAGAACATATTGACCTTGTTGCAAAAGCAGGATACACCAATTTGTTTTGTGCAAGTGGTAATAGAAATGGAATGGATGACGAAACTGGTTTGCAAAATTGTGCCGAAGGTTTAAAGCAAATTATGGCACAAGCCGAAAAAAATGGGGTAATCATTGTAATGGAATTACTCAATAGCAAAAAAGACCACAAAGATTATATGTGTGATCATTCTGCTTGGGGTGTGGAACTTTGTAAAAGAATAGGCTCTCCTAATTTTAAATTGTTGTACGATATCTATCATATGCAAATTGATGAAGGAGATGTAATAAGTACTATTCGTTCGTACAATCCTTATTTTGGTCACTACCATACTGGCGGCGTTCCGGGTAGAAATGAAATTGATGAAACCCAAGAACTATATTATCCTGCAATTATGAAAGCAATTCATGCTACTGGTTTTAAAGGCTATGTGGCGCAGGAATTCATTCCTAAAGCAGTTGATAAAATAGATTCATTGCGTAAGGCAATTCAAATTTGTGATATTTAATAAATAAAACTCTATCAATAATGGCTGAACAAACATATGATGCAATTGTAGTGGGTTCTGGTATCAGCGGTGGCTGGGCTGCAAAAGAATTAACCGAGAAAGGATTGAAAGTATTGATGCTTGAAAGAGGGCGCAATATTGAACACATTAAAGACTACGTTTCTGCTAATAAAGAAGCTTGGGATTTTCCACACCGTGGTAAAAGAACCCAACAGATGATTAAGGATTATCCTAATTTAAAAAGAGACTATCCTTTAAACGAAATGAACCTCGACTTTTGGTGCAAGGATACCGAACATCCTTATACAGAAGTAAAACCATTTTATTGGTTTCGCGGATACCATGTTGGTGGAAAATCACTGACTTGGGGCCGTCAAAGTTATCGTTGGAGTGATACCGATTTTGAAGCCAATGCCAAAGATGGTCATGGCGTTGATTGGGCAGTTCGTTACAAAGACATTGCGCCTTGGTACGACCATGTAGAAAAATTTGCGGGTATTAGTGGTAATAAAGATGGCTTGGCTGTTTTGCCTGACGGACAATTTTTACCTCCAATGGATATGACTTGCGTGGAGAAAGATGTTGCTGCCAGAATTAAAGCACATTACAAAGGAGAGAGAAGTATGATTATTGGTCGTACGGCTAATTTAACCGTTCCACACGAAGGAAGAACTAATTGTCAGTTTAGAAATAAATGCTGGCTCGGTTGTCAGTTCGGCGGATATTTTAGTACGCAATCTTCTACACTTCCTGCGGCAGAAAAAACAGGAAATTTAACGCTGCGTCCTTTTTCAATTGTTACAAAAGTGTTGTACGATAAAGACAAAAAAAGAGCAACAGGCGTTGAAGTATTGGATTCAGAAACCAACCAAACCATTGAATATAAATCGAAAATCGTTTTCTTAAATGCAGGTACATTAAATACGTCTTGGATTTTAATGAATTCTGCAACCGATGTTTGGCCTGAAGGTTTGGGTAGCAGCAGCGGAGAGTTAGGACATAATTTAATGGATCACCATTTAGGTAATGGCGCTAGTGGAAAAGTAGACGGCTACGAAGACAAATATTATTTTGGAAGAAGGGCCAATGGTATTTATGTACCAAGGTATCGTAACTACGGAAATGATAAACGCGATTATGTAAGAGGATTTGGATTCCAAGGTGGTGGTAGCAGACAAACCGGTGGTCATGCCATTGCAGAATATAGCATAGGTGCAGAGTTTAAAGATGCTATGACAGAGCCAGGTGGTTGGACAATGAATCTTGGTGGATTTGGAGAAATGTTGCCTTATCACGAGAATAAAATATCCATCGATAAAAATAAAAAAGACAAATTTGGCATGCATGTTTTGTCGATTGATTGCGAATTAAAAGACAATGAATTAAAAATGCGCAAGGATATTGTTGCAGATGCAGTTGAAATGTTAGAAGCGGCTGGTGTAAAAGATATCAAAGCGCGCGAAGGCGATGGTACTCCGGGAAAAGGTATTCACGAAATGGGTACTGCACGTATGGGTAAAGAGGCTAAAACATCGGTAGTGAATAGTCATAACCAAGTTTGGGATGCACCAAATGTATTTGTTACAGATGGCGCTTTCATGACTTCTGCATCTTGTGTAAATCCATCTTTAACGTATATGGCATTTACTGCTAGAGCTGCTGCATTTGCAGTGGAAGAATTGAAAAAACAAAACTTATAATTCGTTCAGAAAAGTATTATAAATTATTTTAAAAATAAATTGAATGAACAGAAGAGAAGCCATTTCAAGTGTTGCCTTATTAATGGGCGGAACACTTTTAGGCGCAGAAGCATTTATGTCTGGCTGTAAACTCAGCGATAAAGGCGGTGCAACAAGTATCAAGTTTACACTCGACCATATTAATTTTTTAAATGAAATGGCAGAAACTATTCTACCTGCTACTGCAACTCCTGGTGCAAAGGATGCTAAAGTAGGAGAATTTATGAGCGTGTACGTTACAGACTGTTATGAAAATAAAGACCAAATTATTTTCATGGAAGGGATTAAAAAATTAGACGAGGCTAGTGCTAAATTTTCGGGCAAAACATTTTTAAATAGTACCCCACAACAAAGACACGAAGTATTAGTGGCCC
The DNA here is from genome assembly GCA_037132335.1 of Sediminibacterium sp. Taxonomy (GTDB): domain Bacteria; phylum Bacteroidota; class Bacteroidia; order Chitinophagales; family Chitinophagaceae; genus Sediminibacterium. The sequence goes on from JBAXPJ010000021.1 coordinate 25,964, forward strand.
TTGATACAGAAGCCAAAGCCTATCAAAAAACAAAAAAAGAAACGGATCCAACGCATTATTTTAAAATGATGAAAGAGTTAACCCTATTGGGCTTTTTCACTTCTGAAATTGGCGCTACCAAAGCCTTGCGCTATGTAGCCGTTCCTGGAAAATACGAAGGCTGTATTCCTTATAACAAAGGAGACAAAGCTTGGGCTACCTAGATTAAATACTGTTAGAAAACTATTTACTTAAGAACTTTAAAATTTGTTTGTATGCAAAATAATCGCCGTGATTTTTTAAAAATGAGTGCTTTTGCAGCAGCAGGAATGTCTTTGCCTTTTGCAGGAAACAGCCTATTCGCTGCTAATAAATTGCCTGCTTTTGGGTTGCAATTGTGGACGGTTAAAGAAGATATGTTAGCAGATCCAAAAGGAACACTTAAAAAAATCGCGTCTTTTGGTTACAAACAAATTGAAAGTTTTGAAGGTGATAAAGGTATTTTTTGGGGAATGGGCAATAAAGACTTTAAAAAATACATGGATGATTTGGGTATGACTATTATTTCATCTCATTGTAATATACAGTCAGATTTTGAACGTAAAGCAGCAGAAGCCGCAGCCATTGGCATGAAGTATTTGATTTGCCCTTCCAAAGGACCGCAACCTAATATTGATGCATTTAAAAAGTTTGCAGACGAGTTTAATAAATGCGGAAAAATAACAAAAGCAAATGGCCTTCGATTTGCGTATCATAACCATGATTATCCTTTCAAAGCCGTGAATGGGCAAATTCCACAAGACGTGATGATGGATAATACCGACAAGGATTTAGTAGATTTTGAAATGGATATTTATTGGGTGGTTGCAGCTGGTGCAGATCCATTAGCGTATTTTAAAAAATATCCTAACCGATTCCGTTTGTGTCATGTTAAAGACCAAGCAATTACTAAAGATGGTCATGAGTCTTGCCATTTAGGTAAAGGCGTAATTGATTTTAAGAAAATATTAAAAGCGGGCACCGATAGCGGTTTGAAATATTATGTGGTTGAGCAAGAAGCTTTCACCGGTTCAAATCCAATAGATAGCGCTAAAATTGACGCAACTTATTTGAAGAATTTTAGCATGTAATGCTTTTCAATTAGAGTCCTAATACTTTAAAGAGTCCTTCGTATTCTGGATTGTTAGGCTGATTATTTTTTAATACCCTTGCGTATTCAATGGCTTTGCTTGCTTGTTTGTTTTGTACATACACATAGGCAAGTGCGTAATTGATTTTTTCGTCGGTAGGATTTATTTTGAATCCTTGTAATAAAACTTCAATGGCTTTTTTTGCTTGACTATTTTGTTGCAACAATAGTCCGTAATTATAATACACACTTGGGTTAAGCGATTTAAGTTGATAGGCTTTATCAAAAGACTCTAATGAATGTTTGTTGTCTTTTAGTTCGCTATACAATAAAGCAATATTATACCAGGCTGTTTCATTTTTTGGATCGGTATGAATGGCCATTTTTAAAATGTCTAGTGCTGCATTATTTTTTCCTTGCGTACTATAGGCAACCGCCAATTGCAATCGTGCAAGATTGGCTAGACTATCTTTTTGTATGGCTCTTAAATAGAATTTTTCTGCTGCAGGAAAATTCTCGTTTTGTTGGTAAAAATCGCCAATCGCAATATTGCCATGTGCAAAATCTGCTTGATACAATAAACTTTTTTCTTGTTCGCCTTTTGCATTTTGATAGGCGCTTAAATATTGCTCGGGTACCCCATTTTTTCCAAAACTATTTACTAGGGCAGCAGCGGCAATACGCACAGCCCTTACTTTGTCGTTGAGTAATGCAGCAACCGTATTTTTATCTTGAATTTCATTGCTAAATGCCAATAAACTTCTTAGTGCTTCGTATTTAATTTGGGCGTCATTATTTTTTAATGCATCGAGTAGGGTATTCAAACTAGTTACTGTGTGAATACTTCCCAAATAATTAATAGCAGTGGCTTTAATAATTTTTGGCACCGAAGTGTCGGCCCATAATTTTAATAAATGCGCTTCGCTTTTTTCATTGAGTTGACTACCCGGAATAAGGTCTTCTGCAAAATGGTATTTGCGTTTTGGGCCATACCATTTTACAACAGCGTCTGCAGCCCATTTAGCTGTTTTTTCTTTGTGGCAATTGGTACAAGCATTTGGTGTAGCGTATTGCACAGATAAGTCGGGTCGGGGAACGCGAAATGAATGGTCGTATCTTACATCATTACCCATATAAATTTTACTTGGGGCATGACAGTTTTTGCATTCGGCACCTGCAGTATTGGTGGTATGAAAATGGTGCGATGGCGAATCATATGTTTTTGCATGACAGCTAATACAAGTTTGATTGCCTGGTAAAATTAATTTTCCAGAATGTGGGTTATGGCAACTACTACATTCTATTCCTCTCGAAAACATTTTACTTTGTAAAAAAGAAGCATAAGTATAGTCTTCGTCATTTACTTGTCCATCGGCGTGAAACCTTTCTGTATTAGGTATTTGAGGGATATAGTTGTCGAGTAATTCTGCGCTGTTCACTTGATCGGCTGCTATGCCAGTTTGCAAAGAATGACATGGTGCACAAGTATTAATTTGGTCTAATTGCTTGCTGTTTTTTGCCAATTGTAATAAGGAGTTTTTTATTTTATTTCCTTTTTGATAATCGGCTGTTCCTATGTATGCAATATGATTTTTTCCTGGGCCATGACAGGCTTCGCAACTTACATTCAATACATCGAAACTAGTATTATAAGTATCCTTTTCTATATCATAATTCTTTTTAAGATTGGTGCTATGACATACAGCACACATGGTATTCCAGTTTTGTGCATTGCCAGTCCAGTGCAACCAATCGTGTGCATCAATTTTTTGTGAAGGATATTGGTGGAACCATTTATTTTGTTTGCTATCCCAACTTAAACGCGTGGCTTGTAATTTACCGCCTGGAAATTCAACCAAGTATTGTTGCAATGGATAAAAACCAAATGTGTATTTAATAGGATAGTCGTGGTTTTTGCCATCGTCTCCTTGGGTATTGATGTAAAACGTACTATCCTTTTTATAGAAATGAGACATTACTCCATCGGCATTAAATCCTGCGTTATTAAAATTACCTAATACCGTGCTATCTGTTGGTTTTTGAATGGCTTTAAAATGGTCTGATTTCATCCAGTCATTGTATTGATTGGCATGACAAGATTTACACTGCTGATCACCAACAATGGCATTGGGCCCTGCTGCAATATTTTCAATAGCATTTGTTTTTGTTTGACAGTTTTGCATGGTAAAAAAGCAACTAAAAACTGCTAGACTAATAAGGCTGAGAGAAATAATTTTATTGCGCAAAATTCATTAATTGGTTCAGAAGAAGATAAAAATACGGCTAAAAATAATGCTGTATTCAATTCATTAAAAAAAAGAGACTGACTCATTACGAGCAGTCTCTTTTGTAAATGATCAACAATAAATTATACGCCTAAGCTCCAGCCGTCTCTGTATGTTCGTTTTACGAACTGGTTGGCATCGTCGAAATTGGTAATTTTCATGTTCGGGCCATCCCAAAGTAATTTGATAAAACGACCTGGATGATCCATACCACCTTTTGCATTTTTCTGTTCAAGGTCGTAACTACGAATAGCTAAGTTGCCCATCAAGATACTTTCTGTAAGTGGTCCGGCAATATCAAAATGCGAACTAAGATTTTTTGCTTTATCGGAACCATAGCCAGCAATCGCTGCTTCAACCCATGCAGCATAGTGACCATCTGCTCCTTTTGGAACACGTGCAAGTGTTTGTGGAACAATGATGGATTTGGTTCTTTCGGTAGGTAATAATTGCGGATACATTCCGTATGTTCCACACATCATTTTTCCTTTAGATCCAATGAAAATAACACCGTTACTTCCGTCGCGATCACCCATTTTTTCGTTAGGTCCTAATTCTTCTGGACGTTCTGGTTGAATACCGCCATCCATCCAATGTAATTTTACATCGGGCTTGCCATCTTTACCTTTAAAAGTAAGAATGATATGAGAAGCAACAGGTCCACTTTCTGGGTAAGCTGCTTTTGTCCAGTTGGCTACATAACGTGTTGCAACGCTACATTCTGCTGAATCAGGATAACCTAGACCTAGCACAGCAAATACAGGAGCCATAATATGACAAGCCATATCGCCTAATGCGCCGGTACCGTAATCCCACCATCCGCGCCAGTTAAATGGCAATAATCCTTCTACATAATCTTTTGCAGGAGCAGTTCCTTGCCAAAGATCCCAGTCAAGTTCTTTTGGAATAGCAGACTTTTCTTTAGCCCAAGGAATACCTTGTGGCCAAACTGGTCTGTCGGTAAAACAATAAACGGTATGTACATCGCCTACTAAACCAGCATTATGCCACTCTACTAATTGACGAACGCCGTCTCCAGACGATCCTTGGTTACCCATTTGTGTAACCACTTTATTGGTATGTGCCGCTTTTGTTACCATACGCGCCTCATAAATATCATGCGTTAATGGTTTTTGAACGTACACGTGTTTTTTAAGTTGCATAGCAGCCATGGCCATTACAGCGTGCATATGGTCTGGTGTAGATACAGAACAAGCATCAATATGTTTGTGCTCTTTATCTAACATTTCGCGATAGTCTTTGTAAATTTTTGCGTTCGGATAACGGCTACGGCTTTTGGCTGTTTGGCGCTCATCTACATCGCATAAAAAAGCAATATCTGCTTTGCCACTTTGGTAAAAATTCCAAAGATCAGATTCTCCTTTTCCACCTGCACCAATTCCGGCAACTTGTAATTTATCGCTAGGTGCAATAAATCCTCTGCCTAAAACGTGACGAGGCACAATCGTAAATCCTGCTAATGCTAGTGCACTATTGCGAATAAATCCGCGGCGGTTGTTGTTGGGTGTTTCGTTTTTTTTCATTTTTAAATGTCTTTTTTACATTTTGCTAGCTGATAATCATTGGAATAACACAATTAAGTGTTTGTATACCTTGAATTGAGGAATGAATTTATAATTTTTGTGACATATTTGGTGATTATTTGTATTAAAAATTACTATTTCTTTTTTTAGCCAACAATAACCAAAAAACCACTAAAATTTTAGTAGGTATTTTACCAAGTAGCCAACAAAGACTAACTTGTTTTGTTTTTAAAATGATTACGACTTAATTTTTTTATATGTCAGCTAATTTAGAGCAACAACTTTCTGCTATGCGCCGCTTCCACGAGTCTGGCGCAACCCAATCTTACGCGTTTAGAAAAAAACAATTATTGGCTTTAAAACAAGCATTAACAGATTACGAAGAAGAAATTTATGCCGCTTTATTTTTAGACCTTAAAAAAAGTAAGGAAGAATGTTGGGCTACTGAAAATGGTTTTACCATGGCAGAACTCAATGACGCGCTTGTCAATTTAAAACATTGGATGGAACCAGAATCGGTGTCTACCAATATATTAAATATGCCATCGAGCAGCCGTATTTTTCGCGAGCCCTTGGGGTTGGTATTAATTATTGGTCCATGGAATTATCCTTTTCAATTATTAATTACACCATTGATTGGAGCGATTGCTGCAGGAAATTGTGTGGTATTAAAACCGAGTGAATTTGCGCCAGCCACCGAGGCCTTGATGCAAAAAATGATCTCTGCTATTTTTCCGGAAGAATATGTTTTATATGTGCCAGGAGATGGTGCGAAAGTGATTCCTGAAATGATGGAGCAAACTAGGTTCGACCATGTTTTTTATACAGGCAGTACCATGGTTGGAAAAATTATTTACAAAATGGCTGCCGAAAAACTAGTGCCAGTTACTTTAGAGCTTGGCGGCAAGAGTCCTTGCGTGGTTGAAGCAGATGCTAATATTGAAGTGAGTGCCAAACGCATTATGATGACTAAGTTTTCTAATGCAGGCCAAATGTGTGTGGCGCCTGATTATGTATTGGTTCATGCTTCTGTAAAAGATGCTTTGGTTAATGCCATGCGCAAAAGCATTCAACAATTCTTTGGCAGTCGCGCAGAAGACAGTGAAAATTTTGGAAAGATTATTAACCACAAACAATTTGATAGACTAGTTGCTTACCAAAATCAAGGACGCATTTTATATGGCGGCAGAACCGATCGCGAAAAATTATTTATTGAACCTTGTTTGATAGATAATTTAGTAGACAACGCTAGCATTATGCAGGACGAAATTTTTGGACCCATCTTGCCAATTATTAGTTTTAATACGATGGACGAAGCGAAAGCGATTATTGCAAAACATCCCAATCCATTGGCGTTTTATGTGTTTACACAAAGCGTTGAAAAAGAAAATGCTTGGTTGCAAGCAGTACCTTCTGGAGGGGCTTGTGTAAACAATGCAAGTTGGCATTTAACCAATCATAGCTTGCCTTTTGGCGGCAGAGGCTTTAGTGGTACAGGTGCGTATCATGGCAAATTTTCTATAGATACTTTTAGTCATAAAAAAGCAGTGATGAAAACGCCTACTTGGTTTGATCCTGCCATGAAATATCCACCATTTAAAGGAAAACTTTGGTTGTTTAAATGGTTAATTCGCTAATAAATGGCAAAAAAAATTATGAAAACTATTATCATTGGCTTACTCATTTTTGGTGGAGGGAGTTTATTATTAAAAAAGAAAGATATGAGTTACAGACAGTCTATTTTAAAAGCCATGTATCCAGTAATTATGTTTCCTGGAAAATTATTTGGCGCACAGAAGTCTATAAAAATAAATGCAGAAAATAAATTACCGCTAGTTGATTTTTTTGCACAAAAAATTACGCTGAATAATGGCACCGAAATAGTTTTAAACCAATTTAAAGGCAAAAAAATATTATTGGTGAACACTGCAAGTGATTGTGGTTATACAGGTCAATATGCCGAGTTAGAAAAATTGCACCAACAGTATTTAAATGATTTAATTATTATTGGATTTCCTGCAAACGATTTTAAAGGGCAAGAAAAAAAAGGCGACTCCGCTATTGCTGAATTTTGTAAAATAAATTATGGGGTTAGTTTTTTCTTGGCTAAAAAATCGGTTGTAATAAAAGGCGCTGAGCAAAATCCTATATTTGATTGGCTATCGAACAATTCAAAAAATGGTTGGTGCAGTCAAGCGCCCGTTTGGAATTTTTGTAAATATTTGGTGAATGAAAATGGGGTACTAACACATTTTTTTCCGCAAACAATTTCGCCTTTAGATACACAAGTGATTGCCGCTATTGAAACAGCTAGTGTTGCAGCAAAAAATTAAACAGGACATTTTTCGTGGTAATTGATTAACTCAATAGTTGATCTTTCAAAAGTATAGCCTTGGTAGTATTTGTATAATTCATCTAATACTGCTTCAATTTCTGCAACAGTTGTAAGCGTAACTAATTTACTTCTGAATTCTTTTATATTGGGTAAGCCTTTTAAATAATTGGTATAGTGCCTACGCATTTCATTAATGCCAGCAATTGGTCCTTTCCATTCAAAAGATTTGTGCAAATGTTTTTTGCAAACAATAATTCTTTCTTCAAGTGTTGGGGGTGCCATTAATTCACCCGTTTTTGCATAGTGTTTAATCTCTCTAAATATCCAAGGGTAACCAATAGCGGCTCTGCCAATCATTATACCATCTACTCCGTATCTTTCTTTGTACTGGGCCGCTTTTTGTGGTGAGTTAATATCGCCATTTCCAAAAATGGGTATATTAATGCGGGGATTGTTTTTTACTTTGGCAATCAAGGACCAGTCTGAATGCCCTTTGTATAATTGGGCGCGGGTTCTTCCGTGAATGGCCAAGGCTTTAATGCCTGCATCTTGTAGTCTTTCGGCTACTTCTTCAATATTCAAACTACTATCATCCCAGCCCAAACGGGTTTTAACCGTTACAGGTAATTTGGTGCTTCGTACGACTGCTTCGGTTAATCGAACCATTAGGTCTAGGTCTTTTAATACACCTGCACCTGCGCCTTTACTCACTACTTTTTTTACTGGGCAACCAAAATTGATGTCTAATAAATCGGGATTTACAGTGTCTACAATACGCGCACTGAGTGCCATAGCGTCTTCATCTCCCCCAAATATTTGAATGCCAATAGGTCTTTCATAATCGAAAATATCAAGCTTTTGACGGCTTTTCATGGCATCTCGAATAAGCCCTTCGCTACTAATAAATTCGGTATACATTAGGTCGGCGCCATTGTCTTTGCATACTGCTCGAAAGGGTGGATCACTCACGTCTTCCATTGGCGCGAGTAATAATGGGAAATCGGGTAAAACGATATTGCCTATTGTAACCATACTATTTTTACTTCCTGTTTTGTTCGGCTGCAGGTGGCAAAGGCTACCCTTTATCCATTAACTTGCAGCTTGATGCCATAAAAAAGGCAAATTTACATCCTATATTTTAGAATTGATGCAACAGAAAACACAACTAACATTTCCCTTACAGTTTGCCCTACTATTGTTTTTACTAGGAATAGGCATGATTGTAGGAAATTTATTCATCTTAGGGCTTGGTGCAAACTTGATGCACGTGCCTATGAAAGCGGTACCTGCATTGCTTACTAAGCCAGGCTATATGCGGATTGCGCAATTATTGAATTCACTAGCGTCGCTGATTGTTTTTTGTATTCCGGCCATTGTTTTGGCTAAAATTTTAAATAATCATCCTTTTCAGTATTTGCAGTTTCGTTCTAAAATAGCAATCAAGCAAGTATTATTGGTGGTGTTATTGGCGTTTACTGGTTTATTATTAAGTGGCGCACTCGGTGAATTAAATGAGTCTATATGGCTGCCTGCTAAATGGTTAATTAAGGCAAGAGAAATGGAAAATTCGTACAAAGAAACCATGTTGTCTATGGCAACAATGCATTCTTTTACCGATTATTTAATTGCCTTATTGGTGATGGCTTTTTGCCCTGCCTTATTTGAGGAAGTACTTTTCAGGGGTGGGTTTCAGCAGATTTTTGTGGGATGGACCAAAAATGTTTTTCTGGGCATTTTAATTACTAGTATACTATTTAGCGCCATTCATTTTTCGTTTTTCGGGTTTTTACCAAGACTAGGTTTGGGAATGGTATTGGGCTATGTTTTTTATTTTGGAAGAAATATTTGGCTAAATATTTTGATGCATTTTTTTTATAACGGGATGATTGTAACACAACTTTATCTAGCATCTATCCGCGGAAAAAATATTGAAAAAACCATGGACGAAAACATGCCAATATGGTGGGGATTATTGGCTATTTTTGCAGTAATATATTTATTGAAGGCTTTTAAAAAAGAAACAACCATATTGCATACCGCAAATAGCATAGAAGTTGATTAGTGTTTATATCAAGTAATTTTCTTCGACCAATAAAATAAATAGTATGGCTTTTAATTTAGCAACTTTTAAAACTAGAACCCTTAGTGCAATTGTGTTTGGCTGTATTATGGTGGGCGCATTGGTTTGGAATCAATGGAGTTTTTTATTGTTGTTTACTGTTATTCATTTTGGCTGCTGGTTCGAGTACAATCGATTGGTAGAATCGATTCATGAAAAATTTGTACAGGTACCAGCCTTTATTCGAATTACTACTATGCTTGTTGGTTTTGGTGGCATGCTTTGGCTATTGGATCCACAAACTTATCCACTATCGTTTTTGCCCATTTCTTTGCAACAATTAGGCGGTTGGTTTATAGCACTTGCCTTACCGTTTTTAGTAATTGGCGGATGGGTGATTAGAAAAAAACTTAGTGCCAATGCTGTTTTATTTCTTTTAGGGGGCTTACTATATATTTCTTTGAGTTGGTCTTTAATGCTGGCTTTACGTGGTCGTGCATTGGAAGGATTTAACCCGTCAATTGGTTGGATATTGCCCGTGGTTTTAATTGTATCTATATGGATTAATGATACCATGGCCTATTTAGCAGGTACTATTTTTGGCAAAACACCTTTATCGAAAGTATCTCCCAAAAAAACCTGGGAAGGCACCGTAACGGGCGTTGTATTGTCGGTGTTGATAGTTGGATATGGTGGTAATCTTTGGTTTGGATTGCCTTTTAAACCCTTGATTTTTGTGGCAGCATTGAGTTCTATTATAGGAACAGTAGGCGATTTGTTCGAAAGCAAACTCAAAAGAATGGCTGGCGTTAAAGATAGCGGACAAATGATGCCTGGTCATGGTGGGTTTTTAGACCGATTCGACTCATTATTAATCGCAACACCCTTTGTTTGGGTTTTTGTTTATTTGTTTTTATAATTAACAAGTATTGATTGTAAGTATTTAACATCTATTACATTTGCAACCTAATTATTTTCAAATGACTATTCACAGAGAAGGATACCAAACAATTGGTATTGCAGCACTTATTTTTGGGTTGATTAACCTAGCCTCCTATTCTTTTTTAAGCGAGTCTATGCCTATCTGTGCATTGGTGGTATTTTTTGTAACACTTGGCATCTTTTTATTTCTAATATCATTTTTTAGAATACCGAATAGGGTGCTTACCGTTAATGCTAATCAAATTATTTGTCCAGCAGATGGAAAAGTAGTGGTTATTGAAGAAGTGATTGATAGTGAGTATTTCAAGGATAAACGCATTCAATTGAGTGTTTTTATGAGCCCTGCAAATGTGCACGTGAATAGAAATCCTGTAGACGGAGAAATTGTATATAATCAATACCACAAAGGAAAATACTTAGTTGCATGGCATCCCAAATCATCTACCGAAAACGAACGTTGGAGTGTGGTGGTAAAAAATCCGCACGGAGAATTACTCTACAAACAAATTGCTGGCGCACTAGCCAAACGCATTTGTAATTATACCCATATTGGTCAGCAAGTCAAACAAACCGAAGAATACGGATTTATTAAATTTGGTAGCCGTGTTGACTTACTATTACCAATTACTGCAAAAGTAGAAGTCGCTTTAAACCAAGTGGTAGAAGGCGGTGTAACGGTATTGGCTACTTGGTAATTTAAAAAATGCCTTCCAATTCTTTTAGGTGCTCAATAGTATAAGTTGCTTTTACTGTAGGAATAATTTTTAAATGGTTCACAAAAATTGTGTCCATTCCTGCGTTAATACCACCTTGTATATCGGCTGCTTGGTTATCTCCAATCATAATACTTTCCGATAAACTTGCGCCTGCTTTAAGTAGTGCGTAATCGAATATTTCTTTATGTGGCTTCAGGCTATTGCTCGCTTCTGAAGTAATTACCTGATTAAAATAACTTGTTAAATTACTCTCGCGAAGTTTATTGTGTTGCACCGATTCAAATCCATTGGTAACTAGGTGGAGCACGTAGTTTTTATTTTGTAAATAATTTAAAATTTCAATCGTATAAGGGAAGAGTCTTTTTTTACTTGGAAGGGTTTCTAAAAACTCAACCGATAATTTTTTTGCCAAAGGTTCGTCGGCTATTTTAAATTCTAATAAAGCCAGCCACATCCGTTTCCAGCGCAGTTCGTCTTGCTTAATAAAGCCTTTGGTATATCGATCCCAAAGTCGATGATTGTGGTGTGTGTAATGGGCAAAAAAGCTTTCAAAATCCGTTATGCCTCTATTAATAAGTAGGTTATTATGGAATAAATCATTCAAAGTTTCTTTAGAATTGGTTTCAAAATCCCAAAGTGTATGGTCGAGGTCGAAAAATAAATGACGGTATTGCATGGCTGCAAAATACGAACTTATATGATTGGCCAAAATGTTCGACCTTTGCATTTCAAACTAGTTGCGTTATGAATGTAATTATTACCGGTGCTACCAAAGGAATGGGAAAAGCCATTGCCCAACAATTTGCTGCAGCAGGCTTTCAGTTATTGGTGTGTAGTAGAAATGAAATGGATTTATATGCTTTGGTTGCAGAATTAATAACCCAGTATCCGCAAGCTGCTGTTAAAGCAAAAGCAGCCGACCTTTCTAATAAAAAGGAAGCTATTGAGTTTGGCAATTGGTGCTTACAATTTGGTGCTCCCGACATTTTGGTAAATAATGCCGGACAATTTGTTCCAGGCAGTATTCATAATGAAGCCGATGGCATTTTAGAAGATTTAATAGCGGTGAATTTGTATAGTGCGTATCATTTAACGCGCGCTGTTTTACCTGCAATGATTGCTGCAAAATCGGGGCATATTTTTAATATCTGTTCTATTGCTTCTTTGAATGCCTATGCCAATGGTGGATCTTATAGCATTACAAAATTTGCATTATTAGGATTTAGTAAAAACTTGCGCGAAGAATTAAAACCATACGGTATTAAAGTAACAGCGGTCTCTCCAGGCGCAACGCTAAGTGCAAGTTGGGATGGATTTGAAATAGATCCTAAACGAATTATGGAAGCAGCTGATATTGCTAAAATGGTATTTGCAGCATCACAATTATCGCCACAAGCTGTGGTAGAAGATATTGTAATGCGCCCTCAGTTGGGTGATTTGTAAAATGCTTTATACGTTTTCTAACGAAATTAAAATTTGCCAAGCAGTTTCTATACGATTGTCATCTAATAATTCTGCAGCATATAGGTGCAATTCTTTTTCCATTTCTGTAGGGCTGATGCCATAGTATTGGATAATATTTTTTAATCGCTCGTCATTAAATGCAGGGTCTACTGCAGGCAGTTCTTGGTAATTGGCCAACAAGCCCAAGTGGTTGCCTGTTAAAATTTGGCTATTGCGTATGCCTTCTGGTAATTGATCGATCCCCATACCGAGTTGTTTGTTTGGTTTGTTTATTTCAAATAAATTAGACGCATCTACTTTGCAATACCAATCGCCACCCAATCGGGCTACTAAGTTTAATTGTGCTGGATTGATTTTTTTATCATTGCCTAAAACGCTTTCTGCTACATGCATACATAATACTTCTGCAATAACTAATTGGCCTGCGCCTGGTCCATCGCCCAAACTTTTTATTTCTATCACCTTACATTCTAATTGGATTTTTGCTTCTTTCACTAGTGGGGGTTGAACCATTGTGGCCGCTGCTTTTGTAAATCCAGATTTTGTAAATTCATCAATCGCTTTTGGATACGCACAACTACTTAAACTCATTTGCGCAACCATTGAATAGTCAACTATATTAATCACACATTCTGGGTGTTCAATTACGTTTTGAAGGGTATGTTTTAAAGG
>JBAXPJ010000022.1:0-38554 GCA_037132335.1 Sediminibacterium sp.
TTTCCCCATGGTCAAAGCTATGAAGTGGTAGCAGAAGATGGGGTAAATATTAACAAATTAGATAAGGGTTGTTTGATATTTAAGCAGAATCGGGCAGAAGGATTTGTGGTTTGTGTAGTGGACAATACCAATAAGCAACAAGATGCGCAATATTGGATAAAAGACTTTTTACAAATAGCACCAAGCGCTAATAGTTATTATCATACAGACGCGGCAATGGGCATGTGCAAGCTTTTTATAAGTAATGAGCTGTCGGAAAAGTTTGAAGTAAATAAATCCGACCAGATTGATTTGCTTAACCGAAGTATGGACTATTTTAAAACAAAAGATGCTTTTAAAATGGGTGAGTTTGCCGAAGAGGTGTTACACCATCCAGAAATGATAGAGACATTTACCCAATACAAACAAACATACGAAGCGGCAAGGCAAGTGATTATTGATGATGAATTTGATATTCATTTATCGGCAGTAAAAAAACAAGAGCGTGTGTTTAAGAGTATTTTAAAACTCGATAAAAACTTTCATGTATATATCCATGGCCGAAAAGACTTAATTGAAAAAGGATACGATGAAATGAGCGGCAAGCATTTTTATAAATTGTATTTCGATGAAGAGTCTTAAAATGTAGGTTGCTTATTGGAGCTGATTTAATTCTTGCTGAAAATCATATTGTAAATCTTCGTGCAAACCTGCAATAGCGGTTGCAATATTTTTCAATTGCTGTTGGTATAAATTTTTTAAAACAGCTGTTTTTTGGTAAGGAATTTTCGACAATTTCATTTGATGGCAAAAATGAATTCTAATAGTAGCATCGGCCTGTTTAGAGCCCATGTATTTAATGTGCTTGTTGATAATGCGTAAAATTTTTCGCAAACTTTTTTTAGTAAGATAGGTATTGGGTTTAGGAAGCGCTAAAAATTCTTCATCAATTAAACTTTTAACAGATTCAATATATCCGGCTTCGTCGTGTGCGTTAAATAGCAAGTAACTAATTAGTTCTTTGTTTTCAATTTTAAACTTTGCCAAACGCAAACACAATTGCCTTAAATCGGCTGCATTTGTTTCGTTTAGTTCTTGTTTTAGTTCTTGAATGGTGGAGGCTTTCATTTGTAATAAGGGTTAAAATCTACTAATCATTAACTATATACTGCTAATCATTAAAAAAAATATTAATTTCACTAACCTGTTATAATGTAAGGCAAATTGAAATGATAAAATTATCAGATTTAAAGAATAAGCATTTTCTTGCATTGACAGGTAATTTAGTGATTTCTGTGTTTAGTTTAATCACAATGTCTTTATTGTATAGATCATTAAGTAAAGCAGAAGTGGGAGTTTGGTTTTTGTTTTTAGGGATTCAAAGTCTTGCAGAAGCTATTAGAGCAGGCTTTCTTTCTACAGCTGCAGTTAAGTTTTATGCTGGCACAGAAAAAAATAGAGGGCTTGAGGTTTTAGGTTCGGTTTGGTTCATCGCATTAGCAATAACACTAATCCTAGTGATACTTAATGCTATATTATTACTTTTCTTGCCTTTAATTCACAATCCAGCAACTATTATAATTATTAAATGGATAGGAATAACTTTTATTAGCTCTTTACCTTTTACCGTTCCTATATGGATACTAATAGCTGATGAAGATTATACCTATCTGTTGAGGCTTCGTTTAGTTAACAGTATTTCTATGTTTCTTATTATAATTATTTTGATTTATAGTAAAGAAATGAATTTACGCAATTTGTTTATTTTAAATATTGCAACTAATTTGCTCACAGGCATTTTTTGCTTTTTAAATAAACTAACACATATTGGTGCTATATTAAAAAGTACAAAATCTACTATAAATGAAATAGCTAAATTTGGAAAATTCACTATTGCAAGTAGCATTAGTGTGATACTTTTTAGCAACGTTTCTACATTTATAATTTCTTATTTTCTAGGGCCTGCTTCACTTGCTATATACAATTTACCAGGAAGATTAATGACTATAATAGAGATTCCACTTGGTAGTTCGCTTGGAACGGGGATGACTGCAATGGCAAGTGCCTTAAATAAAAATAATAAAGAGAATTTTATATATATATTCAAAAAGTATACTGGCTTACTAACATTTGCAATCATTCCAATTATAATTTTTGTATTTATTTTTTCTGACCTTGCTGTTAATATTATTGGAGGTGTAAAATACAATAATACAGAAGCTGCAAATATTTTTAGGGTAATGATTTTCTTTTCAATATTATATCCAATTGATAGATTTCATGGTGTTGTTCTTGATTTGTTGCATTTGCCACAAATCAATCTTCAAAAAGTATTAGTGATGCTTCTGTTTACTATAATTGGAAGCTCTTTGGGATATTTTGCACTTCATAATTTATATGGCATTGTTTACTTTTCTCGTATAAGTATAATATCTGGTGTTTTATTTGGATACTATTCTTTACAAAAGCATATAAAGTATACTTTTCTAGAAATAATTAAAGTTGGTTGGAGAGAGACCAACGTGATACTAAAGAGGGTTTCAGATACAGTTATAAATTTTAAAAAATAGGTTCAGATTGGTAACAAAAGTTATTTGTAATTAAAAATCTTCTTCCATTTAGGGGCAAATATCTCTTTCCAAATTTCACTGAAAATTCTTTTAGATAATTTTAAATCATAAAAAGGTAAGAAACGCCAATACCCATTAATATTAAATATCCAACGTCCTATTCCCTTTAAATCTTTTTTCCATAAAGCCCTTCTTAAATCTTTATAGAATAATGCAACTTCTATAAATTCTTTTTTTTGAGGAGAATCTATATAACCCATTTTATACTCTCCGTTGATGATTCTTTTAATTCCGCTCGAAAAATCATTATCAGAAATAAATCTACTATATGCTACCCAAGAATTTGGCCTTGGATCAACTTCAAAAAGAAAATAGTCATTTCCTCTATGCATATAACTAATATTAGCAAATCCATTTAGCCCAAGAGTGTCTCCTAAATAAATTAATAAAGGTGCTAAGTCTGTATTTTTATAATAATGCTTTCTTGTTCTATATGAGAATTGATTAGTAGCTCTTTCAATTGTATCTGAATTCTGGTAAGATAATAGATAACCTTTATAAAATAATGCTTCGACATGTATTTCATTGCCTTCAATAAAATCTTGAATCATTATGTTATTTGATTCAGTAGTATTATTAAGTTTTAAAATTAAGTCATCATAACTGTTACTAATGAACATATCAGCTCCGGCTGAACTAAAGTCTCTTTTTACTACTACAGGGAAGGTTAATTTTGTTTTAAGTTTAATTTGATCATCTATATTATTATAATTAATATATGCAGGAGCTAGAATATTATGTTTTTCACAAAACAGAGAAAGTCCCATTTTTGAACTTAACATATACCGATTTTCTGGTTTTATTATAGGCAATATTTTTTTGAAAGTATCTTCATCTAAATCTGCTTCATTCATGTATCTAATTAATGGATCGTCTGCTAAAACAACTAATTGGTAACTACTAGATTTTATTAGTTCAATTAAGTCTAAAATATATAAGTCTTTTTCTGGATTACTTTCAATCCATTTGTCGTAATAAGAATTAGATAAGAACCATGAATCTGAATAGCAATATACATCAACGATACATCCTGCTCTTTTTAATATATAAGGTAATTCCACTGAGGTATCCCACTTGCTAAAACAAGCAATTAAAACCTTAAACATAAATTATGTTTTTTATGACTGATCAAATGTATGTTATAAAAAGTAAATATCATCATTGGTAATATTTAAAGCGTTTATGATATTGAAATTCCAAAATTGGGAATTTGGTTTTTCAATTAAATCAATGATTCTTTATTTTGATGAGTACATTTTTTAAGATTAGCATATTAAAATGCATAATAAAATAAATTGTCATTTCTTTACAAGGAGTTAATAGCTAGAAAGCTGAATATTATAAAAATGAGAATTGCTTATTTTATACAAGTACATAATCAACCGGAACAATTATTTAAATTAATTGAAAGATTAAATCAAACCAATGTTGACTTTTATGTGCATGTTGATAAAAAATCAGATATAAATAGTTTTTTGAAAGAATTTGTTGCAAAAAAAATTTCATTTATAAAAAAAAGAGTGAATGTTCATTGGGGAGGATACAGTCAAGTGCAAGCTACTATTAATGGACTTCAGGAAATCATTGAATCAGGGATTGAATATGATTATATAACGTTTTTAAGTGGTCAGGATTATCCTTTAAAAAGCAATGAAAAAATTGTAAATTTCTTTAGCGAGAATCCTAAAAAAGCTTTTATGGAATTTTATTCAATTCAAAATTCCTGGAAAGAAGCCATTCCTAGATTAAATAAATATCATTTTACTGATTATCGTTTTTGGGGTAGCGTTCAAATTGAAAGGCTACTAAACTTTGTATTACCGCTTAGAGAACTACCATCTAATTTAATTTTTGTTGGAAGATCTTCTTGGTTCACAATAACAAATGAACATGTAAAGTATATCCTTCAATATTTAAATGCTAACAAGGCGTTTGTAAATTACCTTAAATTTACCTGGGGTTGTGATGAATTTATTTTTCAAACAATTTTATATAATTCACCGTTTAAAGACCAGATGGTAAATGATAACTTAAGATATGTTGATTGGTCTTTAGGTGGCGCAAGGCCTAAAAATTTAACTGTTGCTGATTTTGATAAATTAGTTTCATCCAATAAGTTATTTGCTAGAAAATTTAGTCGAAAAATTGATGCTGAAATAATAGACTTGCTAGATAAAACCAATTAATTCTTTCGTATTCTTTACTTAAAGCTTATGTATTTCCGAATTTTTTTCACGATTCTTTTAGCACTCTTTTTTTCTTTTTCAATAAATGCTCAAAATACTAGCACTTACGAAAAAGAAATGCAAACTTGGCAACAAAAAAGAATTCAAGCATTAAAGGATCCGAATGGTTGGATTAATTTAACCGGTTTGTTTTGGTTAAAACCTGGTAAGAATAGTGTTGGATCTGCTCCAACAAACGATTTTGTGTATCAACATAAAAACATGCCGAGTAAGGCTGGGTATTTTTTATGGGAAAACCAACAAGTGTATTGGGTTTCTAATTCGGGTATAAATATTAAAATAAATGATAGCTTAATAACTAAGGCCCTAGTTTTTGAAGAAGGAAAAGAGCAAGCACCTTTAATGGCTTTGGGTAGTTTGCGTTGGAATATTATTCAACGAGAAGATAAAATAGGTGTTCGTTTAAGAGACTTAGCATCACCGCTTTTGACTAGTTTTAAAGGAACAGAACGATTTGCTTTAGATAGCAACTTAAAACTAATTGCTCATTTAGAACCCGCTCAACAAAACAAGTTGTTAATAGCAAATGTGCTAGGTCAAATTAGTCCTTTAGCTTCTCCAGGTAAATTGGTGTTTAATATTAAGGGAACGACTTATACATTAGATGCGCTAGAAGAAGGTGATGAACTCTTTATTTTGTTTGGCGATGCAACTAGTGGCAAAGAAACCTATCCTGCTGGTAGGTTTTTATATACCAATAAGCCAGATGCCAATGGTAATACTATTTTAGATTTTAATAAAGCATTTAATCCGCCTTGTGCATTTACAAAATTTGCAACTTGCCCTCTACCTCCAAAACAAAATATCTTGCCTATTGCAATAAAAGCGGGCGAAAAAATTTATCATTCCAATTCATTGAAATAAATCAAACAACCTTTTTAAATAAGGTTATTATAATTGGATATTTTTTATAAACTACATCGTTTTAGAAATCTTCTCGCTAGTTCTGCAAAAAACTTCTTAATTTTTGACCATCAAATTTCAAAAATATGTCTACCAGAAGATCTTTTTTACAAAATTCAGGCACACTATTGAGTGGTGCTGTTATTGCGCCTGCTTTACACAATAAGGCTTTTGCTTATTTTAAAAACAAAGTAATGCCTAGCGATCAATTGAATATTGCTGCCATTGGATTAAATGGTCAGGGCTGGGCTGATTTAACAGCGGCGCTAAAAGTACCTGGTGTTAATGTAGTAGGCCTTTGTGATGTAGACCAAAATGTGCTTGATAAAAGGATGAAAGACCTTGATGGCAAGAAAGTAGATACTTCGCGCATTAAGCAATATCCCGATTATAGAAAATTATTAGAAAATAAAGATATTGATGCGGTAATTATTGGTAGCCCAGATCATTGGCATGCTTTACAAATGATACATGCTTGCCAAGCCGGCAAAGATGTATTTGTAGAAAAGCCGGTAGGAAATTCTATTGGTGAGTGTAATGCCATGATACGTGCGCAAGAACGCTATGGCAATATTGTACAAGCTGGCCAATGGCAAAGAAGTCAACAACATTTTGCAGACGCTATTGCATACGTGCACAGTGGTTTGTTGGGTAATATTAGAACAGTAAAAGTTTGGTGTTATTTAGACTGGAAGCAGCCAAATGCGGTGAAGCCAGATGCGCCAGTTCCTGCGGGAGTTGACTATCAAAAATGGTTAGGACCTGCAACCTTGCGTCCGTTCAATCCAAATCGTTTTCATTTTACCTTCCGTTGGTTTTGGGATTATGCAGGCGGCTTAATGACCGATTGGGGCGTGCATTTATTAGACTATGCACTAATGGGTATGAAAGCAACTGCTCCAAAATCCATTGCAACATTGGGTGGAAAATTTGCCATGCCAGATTCTGCCGAAGAAACACCCGATACCTTAATGGCGCTTTATGAGTTTGAAAATTTTAATATGATTTGGGACCATGCTATTGGTATTGGCAATGGCAACTATGGTAAAGACCATGGCATTGCTTTTATTGGCACCAACGGAACCCTTGTATTAAATAGAAATGGATGGGAAGTATTAGAAGAAAAAAAGAACGAACACAAAGTAATGGTTCCATTTAAACCCAAGGTAGACAATGGTTTAGACCGTCATTTGGAGAATTTTGTAAGTGTAATTAAATCGCGTAAAACAGCCGATTTGCGTTGCTCTATTCAAGAAGCCGCACACGTAGCAAAAGTGGCGCAGATGGGAAATATTGCTTACCGTTCTGGTCAAAAATTGGGCTGGAATAGAGAAGCAGGTCGTTTCACAGACGAGGCCATCAATAAAAAATATTTGATGAAAGAATACCATAACGGCTATCAGTTGCCAAAAATATAAAATGGCTAGTGATCCATTAGAACCCAATGCTGCATTATTAATTGAGTTGGTGCAAACCCGAATGCCTTTTGGTAAATACAAAGACAAATTCATTTGTGATTTGCCAGATTTTTATTTGGAATGGCACCAGCGCAATGGCTTTCCCAAAGGTAAAATGGGCATGTTATTGGGTACGATGTATGAAATTCAGCTCAACGGTCTTAGGTATTTATTAGATCCAATAAAAAAAGCATACCGCTAAAACCTTTTCAAGCAAGGTTTTCCAACAAAAAATATCCGTTAAAAGAGGGTTCCATAACTACCTTCAAGCTTTAGTAACTTGTGCGGCTTAAAGCCCGTTTGGTATTATGCAAACAATTGATTCTCCAGAACATATTTTACAAACCATTTTTGGGTATGATAGTTTTCGTCATAACCAGCAAGAAATTATTGGCCATATTTTAGATGGCAATGATGCTTTAGTATTAATGCCTACTGGAGGAGGAAAAAGTTTGTGCTACCAAGTTCCAGCGCTTTGTTTAGCTGGTGTTACAATAGTGGTGAGTCCGTTGATTGCGCTAATGAAAGACCAAGTAGATGCTTTATTAATGAGCGGGGTGAAAGCGGCTTTTTTAAATAGTTCACAAACAAGTGGCGAGCAAGCGGCTTTATCGGAACAATTAAAAAATAACGAGCTCAAACTTTTATATGTAGCACCCGAAAGATTGGTAGGGCAAGACAAACAGTTTCTTACATTTCTCCAAACCCTCGAGGTTTCGTTATTTGCTATTGATGAAGCACACTGTATTAGTCAATGGGGTCACGATTTTAGGCCCGAGTACCGCGTATTAAGTGAGTTAAAACAATATTTTCCATCAACCCCAATTATTGCATTAACGGCTACTGCCGATGCGCAAACCAAAGACGATATTTTAGCGCAATTGCATTTTAAAGCGCATCGGGTTTTTGAAAACAGTTTTAATAGACCGAATATTTATTATAGCATTCAACCCAAAAAAGGATATTACGATGCACTGCTAGACTATTTAGACGCACATACTGGCGATGCTGGAATTATCTATTGTTTAAGCCGTGCAGCCACCGAAAAATTAGCAGCCGATTTAGTGGAGGATGGTTATTCTGCAGCGGCTTATCATGCAGGGTTAGAAAAAAACCTACGAGACGAACGACAAGATTTGTTTTTGAAGGACGATATAAAAATTATGGTGGCCACTATTGCGTTTGGCATGGGCATTAATAAAAGCAATGTGCGTTTTGTAGTGCACGCCGACCTTCCTAAAAATATTGAGGGATATTACCAAGAAACTGGTCGTGCAGGCAGAGACGGATTGCCAAGTGATGCTATTTTATTTTATGGAGCCGGTGATGTAATGAAACTAAAAAGTTTTGCCCAGGTTCCTGATAACGAAGAGCAAACCAATATTCTATTGCAAAAATTAGAAAAAATGGTGCAGCTCTGCGAAACCAAACGTTGCAGAAGAAAATACTTGCTTAATTATTTTGGCGAAACGGCACCCGATTATTGCGGCAGTTGTGACGTATGTTTAACAGAAAAAACAGTAGAAGATGCTACTTTAATTGCACAGAAATTTTTAAGTACCGTTGCTCGACTTAATGAACGTTTTGGTGCGAATTATGTAATTGATGTAATTCGTGGATCTCAGGCAGAAAAAATACGGGCAGAGCATAAAACCCTTACTGTATTTGGTATTGGTAAAGAGTTACCTCGAGAAGACTGGCAGCATTATGCAAAGGAATTATTGCTTGAAAATTATTTACAACATAGTACTGGAGAATATCCTGTTTTACTTTTAACAGATAAAAGCAAGGACGTGCTTTTTAAAAGTGCAAAAGTATACTTACAGGCACCAACGCCTGTTGTGCTGACCAAAGAGCCTGTAGTGTATCAGCAGCATGCATTTGAAAAATCATTATTTGAAGCACTAAAAAAATTACGCAATCAAATTGCACACGAAGAAAATGTGCCTGCGTATTTAATTTTTAGCGATAGTACTTTATTAGATTTGGCTACCTACTTGCCAACAAGCAATCAATCGTTATTAAGTATATCTGGCTTTGGTGCATTTAAAGCCGAAAAATATGGAACAGCTTTTTTAGAAATGGTGCAAGACTATTGCAATGCCAATGAGCTAAGTTCTAGAATGGAATTAAAACAACCCAAGCGCGAAAGAAAACCAAAAATTAGCAAGGAGCGCGAGTCCGATACCAAAAAAACAACCTACGATTTATACCTGCAAGGAAATAGCATTTCGGAGATTGCTAGCATTAGAAATTTATCGCCCAATACCATTGAATCGCATTTGGGCTTTTATATTGGAACAGGCGTTTTGAGTTTAAATGATTTTGTACTAAGCAATCATCAAGCGTTGATTATTGCAGCAGAAAAAAAACATGGTCGACTGAGTTTAAAATTATTAAAAGAAAACTTACCAGATTCCATTAGTTATGGTGCCATAAGGATGGTTCTAGCTAGTTTGCCTATTAATTAACTCCTTAAATGATAGGCTTTTGGTTGTGTAAAAGTTCGTATGCCAACATTAGAAAGTGTGCTTCCAAAACCACTATTTTTTCTACCACTCCAAGGAAGCGCCGCACTTACTCTATCGCAACAATTTAAATAAACTGTTCCTGCATTTAGTTGAGCTTGTATGTTAGTGGCCCTTGTTTCGTTGTTGCAATAAACACCTGCTGTTAAACCATAATCAGTGTCGTTCATTAGTGCAATTGCTGCTGCATCATCAGCAACTTTCATGATACCAATGATGGGTCCAAAAGATTCTTCTTTCATCAAATCCATTTGGTGTGTTGTATTTACCAAAACAGTTGGTTCGAAATAACTGCCTGTTCTATCCATTATTTTTCCGCCACACAAAACTGTTGCTCCTTTTTGTAAAGCATCTGCTACTTGTGCTGCTAAAAATGCGGGTTGCTCTTTTCTAGTTAATGGTCCGATATAAGTATTTGCAGCTAAAGGATCTCCTATAGTGTAAGATTTTACTTCTGTTACAAATGCAGCAACATATGCATCGTATACTTTTTCGTGCACATAAATTCTTTCAACTGAACAACAGCTTTGGCCGTTGTTATAAAATACGCCATCGGCCGTGTTGGCTGCTACTGTTGCAATATCTGTAATGTCTTCCGTAATATACAATGGATCTTTACCGCCCAATTCTAATCCGCAAGGCTTCATTTTTTTACTTACTTGCTCGTAAATATATTTTCCTGTTTTATAAGAACCGGTAAAAAAGTAGCCGTCTACATCTGCTTGCAACAATAGTTCACCAACGGCTTTATCTCCTAGAACAATTTGAAATACATTTTCTGGAACACCTGCTTCGTGCAAATATTTTTCAATGATTTCTCCGGTTAAACTAGATAGCTCAGAAGGTTTGTACAATACGGCATTACCTGCCAATAGTGCTGGTACAAAAACATTTGTTCCAACTAAGTACGGATAATTCCAGGCAGAAATATTACACACAATGCCTAGTGGTTCGTACACAATTTTTTCGCGAGTGCCACCAGTTTCTACCATCCATTCTTCTTGTAAAGCTTTTGGGGCATTATTTGTAAGCCAATCAATTCTAGCACAAGCACCATTTATTTCATTAACCGCTTGTTGCAAGGGTTTTCCTACTTCACTAGTTAATACTGCCGCTGCTTCTTGAATATGTGTTTGTAATAGTTTTGCAAATTGTTGCAAAATGCTAATTCTTTCTGTTAAAGGAATAGCGGCCCAAACTGGTTGACCAATGCGTAATGCGTTTATTTTATTTTGAATACTTAATTCGGTATCTGTTGTTATTTGACCAATGTTAAGGGCTGTTGCTGGATTAATACAATTCATTTGGAATATTTTATTGCTTCACTTAAAAACCACTCACGGATATTTTTCGATAGCGGGTTGGTATTATTATTGTTGATTCTTTCAGGATGCCATTGCAGACAAATTAAAGGCGATTTATTAGTTGGATCTTTCCATTCAATGCCTTCTGCTATATTTTCGGCTGCCCAGCAATTGATGGTTAAATCAGGCGCAATTGTTTCAACTGATTGGTGGTGCGCACTATTAACTGTTCCTTCTATTACGCCGGTAATATTTGCTAATAAACTGTTTTCAATTAAGCTTACAGTATGATTATAATCAACCCCTTCTTGGCTTCTATGATTTTGTTTTCCGGTGGCTTCAATATCTGGCGTAAGTGTGCCTTTTAGTGCCGCATTCACCAATTGTAAACCTCTGCAGATGCCTAGTACTGGCATAGATAAAGCGAGTGCCGATTGAAATAAATCTATTTCAAATTGGTCGCGTTCGCGGTTCCAAACCAATGGTTTATTTGGATAATCTTTAAGTGCAGGGTTATAAAAAAAAGGATCTACATCTATGCCTCCAGATAATAATAAAGCATGACATTTTTGTAGTTCAAACTTGTTTTGTTTACTAGCAGATAGTTCTATAATTTCTATGTTTTGGGAATCGCCTAAAATCCAAGTTGGATAATTAGGAAACTTTGTTTCCGTTACACAAATGCCAATACAAATTTTATTTTCCAACATTATAAAGCAGTTTCGTACAGTAATTTAAAATCATTTCTACTCACTGGTTTTGGATTATTAGGATGTGCAAAATCTGCAAATGCTAAATCGGCCAGGGTTTCTATATGTGCCTGCTCAACACCAATACCTGAAAGTGTTTTTGGAATACCCAATCGATCATTTAAATCAAATAAATAAGCTACCACACCTTCGCTAGATTCATTGGCAATACCCAGTGCTTTTGCCATTCGTACAAAACGGTCTTCAAATCCGGCACTATTAAATTGCATACCATAAGGCAAGTTCACTGCATTGGCCAAACCATGGTGCGTGTCTAATAAACTAGATAAGGGATGTGCCAATGAATGCACTACGCCGAGTCCTTTTTGAAAAGCAATAGCACCCATCATAGACGCCAATAACATATCTGATCTTGATTCGATGCTAGGATTTTTTACTGCCTGTTCAATGGAATTAGCAATTAAGCGCATGCCTTCTAAAGCAATGCCATCGCAAATAGGATGGTAATTTTTTGCTAGAAATGCTTCCATATTATGTGTTAGTGCATCCATGCCAGTTGCTGCAGTAATAAATGCAGGAAGGGCCATGGTTAGTTCTGGATCTGCAAAAACAATTTTTGCCAATAATTTTGGAGAGAATAATATTTTTTTCTGGTGCGTTTCGTCGTCGGCAATAATAGCTGAGCGACCAACTTC
Organism: Sediminibacterium sp.; assembly: GCA_037132335.1. GTDB lineage: Bacteria > Bacteroidota > Bacteroidia > Chitinophagales > Chitinophagaceae > Sediminibacterium. The sequence goes on from JBAXPJ010000022.1 coordinate 12,453, forward strand.
ACTACCTGTTCCAGCAGTGGTAGGAATGGTAATAAAATGAGGCACATCATTCGTTACATAAACATCGCCACCAATTAAGTCATCGTATTTAAATAAATCTTCGCGGTGATTAATGCGTAGTAAAATAGCCCTTGCTACATCTATGGCAGCGCCACCACCAATACCTATGATACAATCGCATTCACCTGCATCGAAAGCATCAGCTCCTTTGTAAACATCAGACTTTACAGGGTTTTTATGAATATCATGAAACACTGTTACACTAAATCCTTTTGCAGTTAAATCTGCTACAATGGCTTTAAAAAAATCTAATCCAGCAATGGTAGGATCTGTTGAAATAAAAGGTTTTGATAGTTGGTTGTTTTTTAAATAGGCAGGAAGTTCTGCTACAACGCCTGCTCCAAAACGAATGGTAGTAGGAAAATTAAATTGCGAAATGGCCATTGGTTTTTATTTGTTGCTTTAAATAATTATTAAGTAAATCTTTTTTAACTGCAATGATATTTAGATAATTTCAAAATAGCGTTTTGTTTCCCAATCGGTAACAACTTTGGCAAATTGTTTTACTTCCCACTCGCGTGTTTGTGTAAAATGATTTACAAATGTTTCGCCAAATAGTTCTTTTGCAATAGCAGAATTTTTCATGGCTTGTGTAGCATCGTCTAGGCTTTTTGGAAAGCGTCCATTGCTTTCGTCTCTATAACCATTACCGGTGGTTGCTGCTTGCAAACTTAGTTTGTGTTGAATACCATAGAGGCCTGCTGCCAAACAAGCGGCAATTGCTAAATACGGATTGGTATCACTACCTACCACCCTTGTTTCTAGCCTACAAGATTTACTTCCTTCGGTTAGTGCACGCAAGGCAACCGTTCTATTATCTATTCCCCAGGTAACAGTGGTTGGCGCCCAAGCGCCTTCTACCAAACGTTTGTAAGAGTTAATGGTTGGTGCTACCATTGGTAGAATATGCGGCAAACAAAATAATTGACCTGCCACATATTGTTGCATGGTTTCACTCATATTGTTAGGCTCATTTGCATTGTAAAATATATTGGAATTGTTTTGCCAAAGTGATTGGTGAACGTGTCCACTACAACCAGGTAATTGCTCATTTATTTTTGCCATAAAGCTGGCTAAGATGCCGTGCTTGTATCCAATTTCTTTAACAGCTGTTTTAAATAAACTAGCATTGTCTGCGGCTTGTAGTACGCCACTATATGTAATGGCTGCTTCGTACACACCGGGTCCGGTTTCGGTATGCAAACCTTCTAATGGAATATCAAATGCTTTTAACTGATTAAATAATGCCGAGAAAAAATCATTGCGTTCGCTGCTTCTTAATATAGAATAACCAAACATACCAGGTGTTAATGGCGTAAGGTGTTTGCCTTCTTTTTCTGCAAATGTTTTTGGGGTTTCAATAAAATTAAACCATTCAAATTCTTGCGAAAACTTGGCTTCAAATCCTGCTGCGGTAGCATTTGCAATAATTTTTTGTAATAATTGACGCGGACATATTTCAAGCGCATTGCCACTTGCGTCTACAAACTCGCCTAAAAAAAATGGCAAATCATTTTCCCAAGGAATTTTTCTAAAACTATTAATACTCAATTTTACTTTGGCATCAGGATAGCCAGTATGCCATCCTGTAAAACTATTGTTATCGTATGCTTGGTCGGCCATATCCCATCCAAAAATCACATCACAGAATCCTAGGTTGCCAGTAACTGTCGATAAAAACTTTTCGCTCGAAATATATTTTCCGCGCAATACACCATCAATATCTGTTATGGCAACTTTTACCCTGCCAGATGGATGCTTGCTTACATACTCAATAATTTGTTCGGTACTCATTTTTTAAAAATTTTATATAGCACAAAAAAGAAAAATAGTATTCCAAAATAATAGAGGGCCAATACGCCATTATAATAACACAAAGCAATTAAACAAATGATGGCTAATACCAATGCAATAATGGGTGTGATAGGATAAAATGGAACTTTAAATGGTCGATGTAATTCGGGTTGTTGGCGTCTTAATTTTAATACGGCTAACATAGATATAATATATAGGGTGATGGCTCCAAACACAGATATAATAATAATTTCAGCGGTTTTTCCTGTGCAAAGTATGAGCACTCCTAATAAAGAATTAAATAGCAATGCATTTGCAGGTGTTTGAAAACGAGTATGAACTTTTCCTAAAAACTTAGGTGCGTTTCCAATTTTTCCAAATTCAAATGTGGCCCTTCCACTGGCCAATAATAATCCATGAAAAGAAGCCACTAATCCAAACAGTCCAATGCCAATTAATAATTTATAAAATAGATGGTTGGTAGCAAATATTTTTCCGAGTGCTAATGGTAGCGGCGAGTCGGAACTTGTGCCGTTGGCAGTATATACAATCGCTTCCCATCCACCAATACCTATTGCTGCAATAAACACCAAGAGGCACAAAATAACTAGGGTTAATAATGCCCATCCAAATCCTTTGATAATATCTTTTTGTGGATGCAAGGTTTCTTCGGCTACATTAGCTAATCCTTCTATTCCTAAAAAAAACCAAATGGCAAATGGTAGAGCGGCAAATGCACCACCCCATCCATTTGGGAATGCATTTTTAGAAAAATTTGTTGCCGAAAAATGGGGTAAAGTAAGGGTAGCAAAAAGTAGTAATTCTCCAACAGCCAAAATAGTTACAATCAATTCAAAATTAGCAGCGGCTTTTACGCCATAAATATTTAATGCACTAAAAAGCAAATAAACTGTAATGGCTGCCCCAAGAATTGGCACTTGCGGAAAGGCTAAATTAAAATAAGCACCAATGGCAATAGCAATCGCTGGCGGCGCAAAAACGAACTCAATTATTTGTGCCAATCCTGTTATAAAACCAATATCTTTTTTAAAAGCTCTTTCGGCGTAATCATAAGCGCCACCTGCTTTTGGAATGGCACAAGCTAATTCGGCATACGAAAAACTAAAACAAGTATATAATACAATCACTAGCAATGTTGCTATTGCCATACCCCAGGCTCCTCCTTTTTCGAGCCCTAGGTTCCAGCCAAAATACATCCCTGAAATGACGTAGCCAACGCCCAATCCCCATAAAAGGGTGGGTGTTAAGGTTTGTTTTAGTGCACGATTTGTCATAGGCGGTAATTTAGTCTTTTAGCCCCATTTTTTTTAGGTTCTAGCCCAAGAAAATCCAAATGATTTTATTAATTTAATTTCTAAAGTAGATTTTTCCGCTATAAAACAATAAGAAGTACAAACTATGGGTCTTAAAATAAATAAATCATTTTGCTGTTGCAGTATAGAGTCGTTAGAATTACTTATCTTGATTTTTAAATAATATATCAAGGATGAATAATAACAACGAAACAAAAGGTATCTGGAAAGTGATCGGTGCCTCTTCGCTGGGAACACTAATTGAATGGTACGATTTTTATATATTCGGAAGTCTAGCTGTGGTAATAGCCAACCAGTTTTTTCCAAAGACCAATCCAACGGCTGCACTTTTATCTACACTTGCCACATTTGCTGCTGGTTTTATTGTGCGTCCATTTGGTGCTTTAGTATTTGGTAGACTGGGCGATTTAGTGGGCAGAAAATATACGTTTCTATTAACGCTTGTATTAATGGGCGGTTCTACTTTTGCTATTGGATGTATACCCAATTATGAAAGCATTGGATTTCTAGCACCCATACTGGTATTGGTTTTGCGCCTAATTCAGGGTTTGGCTTTGGGCGGAGAATATGGTGGTGCAGCAACCTATGTAGCAGAACATTCACCTGCACATAGAAGGGGCTTTTTTACTTCTTGGATTCAAACAACTGCTACACTTGGTTTATTTATTTCACTAGGTGTTATTTTATTAACCCGACATTTTTTAGATGTTGATCCTGCCAAATCAATTGCCAAGTTTAATGATTGGGGATGGCGGATTCCATTTTTAATTTCTATATTATTAGTAGTAGTATCTATTTATATCCGACTAAAAATGGCGGAGTCTCCGCTGTATGAAAAATTAAAATCAGAAGGAAAAACTTCTGTAAATCCACTAAAAGAAAGTTTTGGACACAAAGCCAATTTAAAAATGGTGTTATTAGCGCTGTTTGGTGCTACAATGGGCCAAGGGGTTGTTTGGTACACCGGTCAATTTTATGCGCAATCTTTTATTGAAAATGTTTGTAAGGTTGAGTTTGATCAATCGCGTACTATTTTAATTTGGGGGATTCTTTTTGCCACACCATTCTTTGTAATTTTTGCATCGTTGAGTGATAAAATAGGTAGAAAGTGGATTATGTTATCGGGTATGTTTTTAGCGGTTATTTCTTACAATTATTTGTTTACTAATTTGTACCAAATAGCAGATGTTAAAAATAAAACAGAGGTATTGGCCAAAAAAGAAATCAAAACAAATCTTAGCCCTATTGCCAACTCAACAGATTTCATCAGAAAAACAATTACCAAAACTACTTTCACCGATGGAATGACCATGTTGCAAACACAAACGGATACAGCATATGCAACACCTGGAAAAACAACCATCAAGCCATTAATAGCTATTTCAAAAACATTGGCAAGTAATGATTATTGGAAAATGGTAGGCATAGTGTTTTTACTTATTTTATACGTAACCCTTGTCTATGGCCCTATTGCAGCATTCTTAGTAGAATTATTTCCTACAAAAATTCGCTACACTTCTATGTCATTACCGTATCATATTGGTAATGGTGTTTTTGGTGGACTAACGCCATTTATTGCAACACTATTAACCACTATTTATACCGACAATAAAATTGTTGGATTAATGTATCCAATAATTATTGCCACTATTTGTATGGTTATTGGGGCCATTTATATTAGCAATAAAATTGATCCAGCAGTTGATCGTTAAACAAAATCGAATCTTAAAAAAATTAACAATATGAATGCTATTAAAAAATATGCCGGATTAATTTGGATTATTTTAGGTCCACTGGGTATACATTATTTGCTACAAACAGCCAGTGCTGAAATTGCCAAAAAGCCAGGAATTGATACACAAATTCAATGGGGTGTATTTATTACTGTCTTTTATCCAATAGCAATTGGCTTTATTCTTTTTGGATTATATGCCCTAGAAGGCAACTACGATCATTTGCCAGAAGCGAGCTCAGAAATTGATGATTACGAAGCGAAACCATTGTAATCAGTTTAGAATCTGTATATTCAGAATACCTACTGCAAGATAAATGCTGTATTTTTATAATGCAGTAAGATAATTATTTGAATAGATGATTCATTTTATTGCTAGGTAACAAAAACCATAATTTTGGTATCTACTAAATAAAGGAGCTCAATTTCCTTTCAATGATTTTTATGATGAATGTTCGAAACCCCTATAATTCCCTTAGGTTAATGCTATTGAAAGTATTGGCCAGTCTTGTTTTTTCTATACTGATAGTTCTTAGTGCATCAGGCCAATCTTATACTGTTTCTGTTTGTAGCGGCACTGCTTTTAGTTTTACAGATCCTTCAGCACCAACTAATACAACGTATACTTGGGGAACACCAACGGTTTTTCCATCTGGTACTATTACTGGTTCAAGCCTTCAAAATACACCGCAGGCAAGTGTTTCACAAACGCTTACCAATAATAGCACAGCTTCTGGAACAGTTACTTATACGGTAACAGGCTCTAATAGCCCAACGCCTTTTCAGGTATTTGTTACTGTAAAACCAAGCCCAAGTTTGAGTAGTACTTTAGCGCCTACCGCTATTTGTTCGGGCACTTATTTTAATTACACGCCTACTAGTGCAACAGCAGGTGCTAGTTTTGCTTGGAGCAGAGCTGCAATTAATGGCATTAGTAATACTGCTGCAACCGGTAGCGGAATAATCAATGAATTGCTTACTAATACCACAGCAAGTTCAGTGGTTGTGAATTATATTTTTACCGTAACCGCAAATGGATGTACAAAAACACAAACTGTTGCAGTTTCTGTTAAACCAAGTCCGGTACTGAGTAATATTGCAACAGCTTTTTCAAATTGTAGCGGATCTACATTTTTGTATACCCCTTTAAGTGCTACTGCCGGAACTAGCTTTACTTGGAGTAGGGCTGCTGTTGCCGGAATTAGTAATGCTGCAACCCAGGGTACAACTTTGGGCACCATTAATGAAGTGCTTACCAACACTACCGCCAATCCCGTATTAGTTAATTACGATTATATTGAAACAGCAAATGGATGCACCAATTATCAATCGATTACTGTTACAGTAAACCCACTTCCAACGCTTAGTGGAACAACTACACCTTCTGCTATTTGTAGTGGCGCAACTTTTAATTATACGCCAACTTCTTTGTCGAATAATATTAGTTTTTCTTGGAGTAGAAATCCTGTAGCAGGAATTAATAATGGCAATACCAGTGCTGGTGTAAATAATCCATTAGAGCAATTAACAAACACAACATTAATTCCAATAGCAGTACTATATGTTTATACGCTAACAAATAATACTACAGGATGTGTGAATATACAATTGGTTCAAGTAACTGTTAATCCTGTGCCAAGTGCAGCAGATCAAATTGTGAATAGTTGTAGTGGAACAACTTTTATGTCGTCTCCGAGTGGTGTGCCAAACAATACTTTATATACTTGGTCTAATCCTACAATAACAGTAGGGTCAATTACTGGCGGCAGTGCGGTGGTGGTAGCACAAACTTTTATTGGTCAAGCGCTAACTAATAATGGAACAGCAACTGCAACAGCTGTTTATACTGTTACACCAATTACTTATGGTTGTATAGGTAGTAATTTTTTAGTAACTGTAAATGTTAATACTACTAATGCTACTTCATTATTAAATAGCACATTGGTTCCGCCTGCTATTTGTAGCGGTACCGCTTTTAATTACGCACCTGCTAGTATAACTGCGGGTACTAATTTTGCTTGGAAAAGATTTTTTACAGCGGGTATCACAACTGCGCCAACTAGTGGCGTTGGTAATCCGAGTGAAGTATTGGTGAATAGCACCTATCTTCCGGTTACCACTTACTATGCATATACTTTAACGAACGCTACAGGTTGTTCAAATACGCAACAAGTAGCAGTAATTGTAAATCCACCTACAGCATTAAGTAGTACTATTACGCCAACACCAATTTGTAGTAATACGGCATTTACTTATTTACCTACTAGTAATACATTGGGTACTACTTTTAATTGGTCTAGGGTTGCTGTTGCTGGTATTAGTAATACGCCTTCAAGTGGTGTTGGTAATCCTAATGAAGTATTAATTAATACAACAACGATTCCAATAATTGTAACGTATAATTATTTTATGAGTACGGCAAATGCTTGTACCAATAACCAAAATGTAACTGTTCAAGTAAATCCGTCACCAGCATTAACAACCACTTTAACACCTGCTGATATTTGTAGCGGAACAAGTTTTAATTATGTTCCATCGGCTAATATTGCGGGTACAAGTTTTTTATGGACTAGGTCTGTAATTCCTGCTATTAGTAATGGTGCAGCAACAGGCATAAATAATCCTTCCGAAATATTAGTAAATAGTTCAAACAGTCCGGTAACTGTATATTACAATTATACACTAACTGCTAGTGGATGTAGTAATACACAAACTGTTGCTGTGCAAGTAAATCCTACGCCAACGGTTTTAAATTTAACTAGTACAACTTGTAGTAGTAGTGCTTTTTCTATTTCTCCAAATAATGTTCCATTAGGTACGCAATACACATGGACGATGCCAGTTTATACACCTGCTGCTGCATTAATTGGCGGATCAATACAAACTGTTCCACAAAATAGTATTAGCGAAACGATTCAAAATCAAACACTGAATAATGCGCTAGCAACTTATACGGTTACACCAATTGCAGGAACCTGTGTAGGATCTTCATTTATTATTGATATTACTATCAAGCCTGTTCCTTTTATAGCCAATCAATTATTAACAGCAGTTTGTAGCGGTACTACATTTAATTATCAACCAATTGGGGTTCCTGTTGGAACGGCTTATACTTGGAGCAATCCATTCCAAGCACCTCTATTAAGTATCATTGGAGGAAGTGCTCAATCAATTAGCCAAAATAATATTTCACAAAAATTATTCACTAGTAATAATCTTTCCGACTCCGCTATTTATACAGTAACACCGGCCGCAAATGGTTGCATTGGAAAATCGTTTACACTAACTGTTCCTGTTAGTCCGGTTCCAGTGATAAATAATATAAACGATACTATTTGTTCGGGTGCTTATTTTTCTATTCAACCAGGTGCTGTTCCATCAAATACCCAATACACTTGGCCTTCACCAATTAATTATCCTTTTGGAGCAAATGTTGGAGGAGCATCGCAACAAGTTCCTGTTTCTATTATTTCTCAAAAATTAACCAACTCTACAAACAATACTGCACAAACAGTTTATACCATTAGTCCTGTTGCTGGAGTTTGTGCTGGAAATACATTTACACTCATTGAAACAGTGGGTGTGGCGCTTCCTTTTATTAGTAATCAAAAAGCAACTATTTGTAGTGAATCTAGTTTTGATGCAACGCCATTGAATGCGCCATTAGGTACCACTTATACTTGGGGAATTCCTGCAACTACTCCTGTTGGAACTGTTTCTGGGGTTAGTGGAAAAGCAACCCCACAATTAAAAATTAGTCAATACTTAATTAACTTAAGCAATGTAACAGATACGGTTGTTTATACTGTAGTACCCTATAATACGGGCTGTTACGGCAATGTTTTTTCTGCCACTGTAAATTTATTGGCATCGCCAAAAGCTACCATTACCGGACGTCCTGTTGTGTGTAGAACACCTAACGATACTGTCTCTATAAGTTTTACAGGTAATGCTCCTTGGAGTTTTACTTATATAGACAGCACAAGTATTGCCATAAAGAAAAATATTACAACATCGCCTTATACATGGATTGTTCCTTCTGTTCCAAATAATCCATTTCGTAATTTTATTTTAACAGATGTTAAAGATTATGCGTGTTTAAATACCGTGGATACTTTTTATTTTCAGCAAAAAGTTAATCCATTACCTGTTGGGAAAATTATTTCGCTACACGGAATTTATTTATGCGATAATATAGTGGATACGTTGTTTGTGAGTTCTGGGGCAGCAGATACACTCAGTTATCAATGGATATTAAATGGCACGGCTATTCCTGGCGCAACATCCGATAGTATAGGTACGCTTACGCCTGGCAATTATAATGCAATATTCACCAACCAATTTGGCTGTTCAGATACTGCTACTGCAACTGTGGGATTGATTTTAGTAACGCGTCCTAATTTACAAATCAGTTATGATTCATATTGTATTAACCAATTGATTCATTTTACCAATCAAACAGATACTACTTTTACAGGTTCTATTAAATGGCTATGGAATTTTGGCGATAGTACAACTAGTAATTCTTTTAATGCAACCAATACTTATTATACGGGAGGTAGTAGACATATCCGCTTAACAGCAACACAATTAAACTGTCCATTAAATCCAATTTCAGGAGATGCAACACTAGATATTGCTTTTCCAATTCCTGCAGTAAGAATGCCTTCTGTTAGCGCTTACAAAGGAGTGCCCACACCAATTGCTGCAAGAGCTATCAATGGATATCGATATCGATGGGTTCCTTCATGGGGAATTAATTTTCCGGATAGCGCGAATGTGAATTTTAATTATGCCAATACGCAAGAATATTTAGTTCATTTGATTTCACCTGCGGGATGTATTACGCCCGATTCGGTATTGGTTAGGGTGTTTGACAATAACCTAGTAGACATAATGGTGCCAAAATCATTTACGCCTAATTCAGATGGCACGAATGATGTACTGTATCCATATATCGCAGGCATAAAAACATTCCATTATTTTAAAGTTTTCAATAGATATGGCAAACTGCTTTTTGAAACCAAGGATCCTGATGCTGGATGGTCTGGTAGTTTTAATGGTGAGGCGCAGCCAATGTCAATTTATTTATGGATGGCAGAAGGGGTTGCAGTAGATGGAACCCTTGTTCAGAAAAAAGGAGAAACTTTGTTGCTCCGCTAATAAAAATATATGATGAACAAATCATTAATATTGGGTCTGTTTTTTTGTGGCATCGTCACAGTGCAATTGCATGCACAAGATCCTATCTTTTCGCAATTTTACTCATCGCCCTTAAGCATTAATCCTGCATTGGCGGGTAATAGTAATGCCAACTGGCGTATTGCGGGAAACCAAAGAGACCAATGGATTGCTTCTGGTATAGAGCCACTAAATACTACTTCATTTTCTTTTGATGGAAAGTTGTTTAAGCAGTCTACCAACGAAAACAATTATATAGGTGGAGGTATTTATTTTATGCAAGATAAAGGGCTTTCTGGCGCTTATAAAAGCAGTTCTTTAAATATTGTAGCCAGTTCGCATGTGAGTTTAGACGAAGACGATCAAAATGGAATATCAGCTGGCATTGGCGGAAATTATTCAAACACATTGATAGACTTTTCGCAACTTTCATTTTCTACGCAGTTATCTTCTTCAGGGTTTAATAGGGCATTACCAACAAACGAATTATCGCTGAGTAATATCAAACCTTATTTCTCTGTTTTTGCGGGCGTAACCTATAATTATACATCCGACCAGTCTAATTTTGAAATAGGTGTTGCGGGGTATCGATTTATGAAAACAAATCGTACGGCGCTAAATGATCCAAATCAATTAGATCCGCCAAGATTCAATATTCATGCGGGTTATCAAACTTATATCAACGAACGATTGGTATTTAATTCTAATGTATTGTATGCAATAGAAAGTAGTAATGATATGTATGTTGCTGGTATAAACTTGGGCAATATTTTAGATGATCAAGACCAAGCTACTGTATTAAATACAGGTTTGTGGTATAAACAAGGTGGAACAATCATTCCTTATTTAGGGCTATCTTATAAAAACGTTCAAGGTGGACTAACTTACGATGTTAACCTACCAAGTTCTACAAACACTTTGAGTACTTTAAAAACTTTTGAAATATCTATAAGTATTCGCTCTCCTAGAACCAAGCATTCAATACCTTGCCCTTGGAAATAATTATTGAACACCAATTTTATTATTTTGAAAAAAAGACAAGACTATATTTCCTGGGATGAATATTTTATGGGTGTGGCTTTATTGTCGGCCTGTAGAAGCAAAGACCCTAATACACAAGTGGGTGCTTGTATTGTGAATCAAAAAAATAGAATTGTAGGAGCAGGATATAATGGATTGCCAACCGGCTGCGATGACGATGCTTTTCCTTGGCAAAAGCAGGGAGAATTTTTAGAAACTAAATATCCTTTTGTATGTCATGCGGAACTCAATGCTATTTTAAATAATATTGGAATGGACTTGCATGGCTGTAAAATTTATACGGCTTTATATCCTTGCAACGAATGTTCGAAAGCCATCATACAATCTGGCATTAAAGAAGTGATTTATTTATCGGATAAATACGAAGCGTCAGAGTCAGCTAAAGCATCTAGAATGATGTTGGACAGCGCGGGTGTGGTTTGTAGAAAAGTAATTACAAATAGGCCACAGTTAGTACTATCATTTAATGAATTGGATGTATAATTAATTTCTTTTCATCTTTTATTTTCTTGCCATGAAAAAAATAATCTCTTTTGTTTTTGCCTGTTTATTTTTTGCACCTACCCTAAAAGCACAAGAACTTGTTGCTTCTGCCAACCATTTTATTGAATTGTTAAATGCAAATCAAAAGGTAAAAGCATTATTTCCATTTGATGCCGAAGAGCGCTATACTTTTTTCTTTGTACCAAGAAACGACCGAAAAGGAATTACGTTTAATGAGTTAAGTGCCGAACAAAAAACAGCAGCATTCTCACTCATTCAATCTTGCTTAAGCGCACAAACGGTTAAAAAAGTACAGCAGATTATGCAAATGGAAACAGTTCTTAAAGAAATTGAAAAGCGAAAAGAGAACGACAATTATAGAGACACAGGAAAATATTATATCAGCATATTTGGAGTTCCGGGTGCAAAAACTATTTGGGGATGGCGTTTAGAAGGACACCATACTTCTTTTCATTTTTCTGCAGCCAACAACAAACTAGTATCTGGCACACCTTCTTTTTTAGGATCCAATCCTGCTATAGTTCAAAACGGCCCTACAAAAGGCTTGCAAATTTTAAAAGAAGAATCAGACCAAGGCTTTACTTTCTTGCATAGTTTAACCGAATTGCAAATACAAAAAGCAACCATTAATAGTATTGCGCCCGATTCAATTATTACATCGAATTACCGAGTAGCCATGTTAGCCAATCCTAAGGGAATTATGTATAGCGAATTGAATGCTGCTCAAAAACAACAATTGCTAAAATTGATTAATGTGTACGTGCACCGTTACACCAAATTATTTGCCGAAGACTTACTCAAAGAAATTCAACAAGCAGGTTTAGACAATCTTCATTTTTCTTGGGCAGGTAATACAACAGAAGCATTTGGCAAAGCCTATTATTATAGCATACAAGGCCCTACCGTGATTATTGAATTTGATAACTCACAAAATAATGCCAATCATATACATACCATTTTAAGAGATCTAAAACACGATTTTGGTGGAGATGATTTATTAGAGCATTATCATGCATCGCATAAAAACTAGTGTAAAAAAGCAAGCAGATAGCTAAGAAATTTCTGCTAACTTTAGTTTTAAACGATGCCATTTTGCAAAGACGATTATTTTTACGCAGTTCCGGAATTTTTGCAGCAGGGATGTATGCTTCAACTGCTCGCGCCATTGCTGGGCCTTTCTTACCAGGAGAAATTACACACAATATTCCCGTTGATAAAAAATTAGACCCATCTTGGGTGAAGTCATTATCGAAGCGTGGGTTTGCTACCAAATATTATCAGTCAAAAAATGAATTGAAATATATTGGAATGCCAGTTGGTGGCATTTACACAGGTACTGTTTATTTGGGCGGCGATGGTAAACTTTGGTTATGGGATATTTTTAATGCCAATCAAAATGGTATTGATCCTAAAACAATTGAATGGACTTTAAATAAAACCATTAAAATCAATGCACAAAATGGGGCTGGTTATGTACAACCCTCTCTACAGATTCGTCCACTAGAACAAGGCTTTGCTTTTAAAATTACTATTGGCAATAATACATTTATTAAAAAAATGGATGCCAACGATTGGGATGATATTGTTTTTGAAGCGAGTTATCCAATGGCAAAAATTCACTACATCGACCACCAAGTTCCTGTTGATATTACCGCAACTGTTTATTCGCCATTTATTGCACTAGATGATAGAAATTCTGGACTACCCTGCACCATTTACAGTTTTCAAATAAAAAATAAATCAACACAACCAATAAGCGTTTCAATTTTAGGTTGGTTAGAAAATAAAGTGAGTATTAAATCGGCTGTAGCAACAGATATAAGAATCAATACGATTGTTGAAACGCAAACAGGGAAGGCTTTACAATGCAGTATTAACAACAATGGGAATGCCGAACAATTACTTGCACCCGATTATGGAACGATGGCCATAACTGCTATGTCTGAAAATGCACAATACCAAACCAATTGCAATTTTCCTATTACAAGTACTTCTTTTAATCAAGTAAATAATCAACCTACAGAAAAAAAAGCATCCACACAATTAATGGGCGCAGTGGAAGTGGCGTATCAATTAAAACCAGACCAAACCATTGAATCTAATTTTTCAATTGCTTGGCATTTTAATAATTTACATTTTAACAAGTTGGCTGCCGATAAGGGTCGCTACTATAATAATTGGTATAAGTCTGCAGCAGAAGTAACGCAATATGTTACCAAACATTTTTTAAAGCTTTCGCAAGAATCGAATTTATGGAAGCAAACTTGGTACGATTCGAGTTTGCCTTATTGGTTTTTAGAAAGAACGTTTTTAAATATTTCTATACTTGCCACTACTACTGCGCATCGTTTTGAATCGGGTAGGTTTTACGGTTGGGAAGGGGTAGGCTGTTGCGAAGGAACCTGCACCCATGTTTGGCAATACGCACATGCTATGGGCCGAATCTTTCCTGCGGTAGAAAAAGACACGCGCGAAAAAATTGATTTAGGTGTTTCCTTACAACCCGATGGAATGATTTGGTACAGGGGTGAACACGGTCAATCTGCGGCCATTGATGGACAAGCAGGAACCATTTTGCGCATTTATCGCGAGCACCAAATGAGTGCCAACTATTTGTTTCTACAACAGAACTGGGATAAAATAAAAAAAGCAGTTCAGTGGGTAATGAACCAAGACAAAAATAAAGACGGCATGGAAGACACGCCTCTTGAAAATACCTTAGATGCTGTTTGGGATGGAGAGATTGCATGGCTAGTAGGCTTGTGTATTGCAGCAGTGAAAGCGGGTGAATTAATGGCCATAGAAATGAATGATATTGCTTTTGCCAATACTTGCGCCAACTATGTAACAATAGGCAGCAAAAACATGGAAGACCAATTATTTAATGGCGAATATTTTATTCATAAACCCGATACCATTAAAGGCAGAGCAAAACTCGGTTCTTATAATACTTGCCATATCGACCAATTATATGGTCAAAGCTGGGCACACCAAGTGGGTATTGGCAGACTAGTAGATAAAACCAAAACCCTATCGGCTTTAAAAGCTTTGTGGAAATATAATTTTACGCCAGATGTTGGTCCATACATAAAAGCACGCGAAGGAGGAAGACCCTATGTATTGCCTGGCGAAGGCGGTTTGGTAATGAATACCAATCCAAAAAATGATCCTAAGCCCTATGGAGAAAACGTTACATGGCAAATGGGATATTTTAATGAATGCATGACTGGTTTTGAACACCAAGTGGCAGCGCATATGATGGCAGAAGGTATGGTTGACGAGTCGTTGGTCATTACCAGAATGATTCATGACAGATACCATGCAGCCAAAAGGAATCCGTTTAATGAAATTGAATGTAGCGACCATTACTCTAGGGCAATGGCTAGCTATGGCAGTTTTATTACTGCCTGTGGTTTTCAATACCATGGTCCAAAAGGATACCTAGGTTTTGCGCCAATGATTGGAGCAGAAAACTTTAAAGCGCCATTCACATCTGCCAAAGGATGGGGGACTTTTATGCAGAAAAAAGATGCCCATCATTTAATGGCAACTGTTCATATAAAATACGGCAGTTTACAATTGCAAAGTTTTTCATTAGTGCCTACGCATACTGTTTTAAAAATTAGCGTAACACACAATGGAAAAAATATTCCGGCAAGTTTTACCCAAGAAAACAATACTTGCTTAATTCAATTTAAAGAACCCATTCAACTTTCGGTTACACAAACTTTACAAATTTCAATTTAATACAATGGTCATAGAAAAAAATAAGATAGTATCTATACATTACCAACTTAAAGATATAGCGGGCAATATATTACAAGGCAATGATGGCTATACACCAGAAGTATATTTACATGGCGCAAAAAATCTTTTACCAGGTTTAGAAAAAGCACTAGAAGGAAGCAAAGTAAACGAAACAATTCAAGTGGTGATACCGCCCGATCAAGCCTATGGATCAAGGCAAGAACATTTAGTAGTAGAATTTTCATTAGATGATTTAGAAGATCCTGCAGCTATAACGGTGGGAGATTTCATTCCCTTGCAAGATGGATTAGAAGGATTGGTAGTAGAAAAAAACGATACACATTTTATTGTAGATGCCAATCATGCACTAGCAGGAGAGACCTTGTTTTTTACCATAAAAATTTCGGATATAAGAAATGCCAGCCCATCAGAAATAGTCAATGGAATGCCAGCATCGAATCCAGTAACTGGTTCATGCGGGCCTGAGGGTTGTTGTTAATTGTTATAAAAAAAATGTACAATGAATCAAATTAAATTATTTTTTGCATTATTACTTGTGGTTTTAATTGCTTGTAATACAGGTTCAAATCAGTCAGAAAAAAATCAAGCAGCAATTAGTAATCAAAAGGGAAATTTTCAATACGATTTAGATTTTTTAAAACAATACCACAAAGACTTAATTGTATTAGGCACAGATAATGCGCAGATAATTGTATTGCCACAATACCAAGCAAGAATTATGACGAGTACTGCAGAAGGCAATGCTGGCGCTAGTTTTGGCTGGTTGAATCACGAACTAATTGCTTCAAAAAAATTCTCGCCGCATTTTAGTGCCTTTGGTGGAGAAGAAAGATTTTGGATAGGACCCGAAGGCGGACAGTTTTCTATTTACTTTAAAAAAGGTGTTCCATTTAGTTTTGATAATTGGTTTGTGCCCAAAGAAATTGATACCGAAAAATTTGAGGTAATTGAAGTAAATAAAACAAGTGCTTCATTCGAAAAAACAATGCACTTGCAAAATTATTCGGGCACCGATTTTGATTTAAAAGTGAATCGAAATATTCAAGTACTAACTGATAGTGCTATTTATCAATTAATTGGAATGGCGCCAAAGGATACAAAAATTGTTGGCTTCGAATCAAATAATAGCATTACCAATACTGGAAAAAATACTTGGACAAAACAATCAGGCTTATTATCTATTTGGATTCTTAGCATGCTAAATGCCAATGAAAATACCACCATTGCTTTGCCTTATAAAAAAGGCGATTCAACACAAATAGGTAAAATTGTTACCGACGATTATTTTGGTAAAGTGCCAGCAGACCGATTACAAATTAAGGATGGATTGATTTTATTAAAAGCAGATGGAAATCATAGAAGTAAAATTGGCATAGCTCCAGCTCGTGCAATTCCAATGGCGGCTAGTTATGATGCAAAGAATAATTTATTAACTATTGCACAGTTTAGTATTAATGAAATAGATAGAGATTATGTAAATGGTTTGTGGCAAATTCAAAAAAATCCATTTTCAGGCGATGCCGTAAATGCCTATAACGATGGACCTATAGACGGCAAGCAAATGGGAAAATTTTATGAACTAGAAAGCTCTTCACCTGCAGCAGCACTTGCTCCAGGTGCAAGTATGCATCACCTTCACAGAACCATTCATTTAAAAGGCCCTAAGCAAAGTTTAAACGAAGTAACACTGAAATTATTTGGCGTGGGTGTAGACGCCTTGGTATTGTAATTATTTATTCAACGCTAATTTATTTCCAATTTCTGTGGCTGTTAATGTAAGGTTTGCTGCTGTTGCATTTAGCGCATCTTGCAAACTAGTAGGCACTTTATTTATGGATATTAAAATATCAAAATAAAACTGCAGCGCTTCACTAATATTAGTAGGAATTTGTCCGGCCAAACCAATCACTGGAATACCTAAAGCCTTTGCCATTTTTGCCACACCTATTGGTCCTTTCCCTTGCAGGGTTTGATTGTCTATAGAACCTTCTGCCGTAATTAAAAGATTGGCTTTATTAATAGCTGTTTTAAAATTGGTTAGTTCTAAAAAATAGTCAATACCATTTACCAAATTCGCGCGTAAATAGCCGTATAAACCAGCAGATACGCCACCTGCAGCGCCTCCGCCATTGATATCCAATAAATTAATACCTGTTTGTTGTAAACTGATTGCAGCAAAATGCGTTAACAAACTATCTAGTATTTCTACCTCTTTTTCTGTTGCGCCTTTTTGCGGACCAAAAACAGCAGCCGCTCCTTGAGCCCCAATTAAGGTATTGGTAACATCACAAAGAATACTGATGTCGCAATTGATTAATCTACTATCTAGTGTAGTAGTATCTACAAAAGTCAATTCATTTAATTGTTTCGGAAGGATGGTTAATTCGACTCCTGCTGCATTTAAAAATCTTGCACCCAAGGCACGCAAAATACCAGTTCCGCCATCTACTGTTGCAGAGCCGCCAATGGTTAAAATAATTTTTTTTACGCCTTTGTTCAAAGCTGCTAGCATCAGTTGGCCTGTACCAAAAGAGCTAGCTGTTAACGGGCTGTATTCATTGGGGGATAAGCGTTTTAAGCCAGAGGCTTCTGCCATTTCAATTAATCCTACAGTACCTTCTTGAATAATACTATAAGTGGCATTAATATTTCTCCCAAGCGGATCTTGAACTATTGTATTGTATTGTTGGCCATTAATTTTTTGTAGAATTAATGCAGCAGTTCCATCTCCACCATCACCAATCGGAAAACATTCCACACTATGTTTTAGGCCGCTATTAGCAAGCCCTAGTTGAATGGCATCAGCTGCTTGCTGTGCACTAATACTATTTTTAAACGCATTAGGCGCAATCAGAATATGCATGAACGAATTAATTTATAATTACCAACGAACGGGTTGAAAAGTCCAACCTGGAATTACTTTTTGCATTTCAATTTCGTCATTTCGTTTGGTAAGACCGCAGTTTAAATAATTCTGGTGCAATTTAGCCAATGCAACCCTATCTAATTCTACACCCAAACCTGGTTCTGTTGGAACCGCTACGGAACCTTCTTCGAATGTAAATCTTCCGCCCATAATCACTTCGTCGGATTGCCAAGGATAGTGTGTATCTAATGCATAATCCATTCTAGGAATAGCCGCACCAAGATGCACCATTGCAGCCAATGAAATACCTAGATGACTATTTGAGTGCATCGATAATCCTCTAGAAAAAGTTTCGCAGATACTAGTTAAATGCATGGATGATCTTAAACCGCCCCAAAAATGGTGGTCACTTAAAATAATATCTTCAGACTGAATGGCAATGCTATTTGGAATTTCTTCAAATGAGGTCGTACACATATTGGTTGCCAAAGGTGTTTTAAGCGCTTTGCGAACTGCTGCCATGTTTTGTTGACCACGAACTGGATCTTCTAAATATTCTAAAATGGGTTCCATTTCTTTGCCATATTTAATGGCTGTTTCAACAGTCCACAATGCATTAGGATCAATACGCAATGGAACAGTAGGGCCAAATGCTTCGTACAAAGCAAACATGGCATCTGTTTCTTGGCGCGGATCAAATACACCTCCTTTTAGTTTAATACTTTTAAATCCAAAAGCAGCACACATGGCTTTTGCTTGTGCAACAATTTCAGTTGGATTCAGCGCGCTTTTTTGTTTAGCGGCTTCCCAACCAGTGGCAGTAGGGTCTGTATTAAATGCAAATGCTCCACCAGCGCCTTCGTATTTATAAAATAAGTAAGCAGAAAAAGGAACACGGTCGCGCATTTTTCCACCTAATAAATCAACTATTGGCTTACCTGTTACTTTGCCAATAATATCCATACAAGCAACTTCTACTGCACTAAAAATATGTACTAATTTTCGTTGATCCCAGGGTGCAAGACCTCTGTCGGAACTTTTATCTGTTCCAAAATTTTCAATTAAAATTTGTTTGATTTGGTTGAGTTGAAAAACATCTTTTCCAATCAATAATTTTTTAGAAGCTTCTAAAGCAAGGTCAATATCTGCAGTGCCAGGAATTTCGCTAATACCAGAAATATTATCGTCGGTAACAATTTCTAAAATTGTTCTAAGGGCATAGGGCGCATGTAGTCCTGCAGCATTTAAAAGCGGCGGATCAACAATGGCAATGGGCGTAATATGTATTTCTTTAATTCGAGGTCCGGCTGTATAGTTCATAAATGCAACTTAATAAGTAAGGTTATTTTAAATTTATAATAAAGGAAATAATTTAGCAGCAATTAAAATTACAACCAATCCGGTAAAGCCCATTACTACTAATAAAGGCGAAATAGTTTTAAGTACTTCTTTTTCTGTTAAATTACTCAACTTACTAAGAATCCAAAAACCAGGATCGTTCATCCACATAAAAATTTTAGAACCACAACCAATAGCCAATCCAATATAAACAGGATTAAAACTTAAATGGGTATTGGTGGCCATTCCTGCTAAAACACCTGATGTAGTAATGAGTGCAACTGTTGCAGACCCTTGAGCTGTTCTAATAAGCGCTGCAATAAAAAAGGCCATAGGAATTAAAGCCATTTGATAATTGGCAGTGAGTAATCCAATTTCTGCACTAATACCTGTTTGTTGAATCATTCCGCCAAAAGCCCCGCCAGCAGCAGTGATTAGAATAATGCCACCGCCACTCATCAATGCATTTTGTATAAAAGAAGAGAGGTTTTCTTTTTTATATTTTTTAATGACCAATAAAGCCAGTATGCCTCCAATAACAATGGCAATATTTTTATCACCCAAAAACTTTACTAGCAATACAATTGTTTTAGGAATACTTGCTTGCGGATTGGCTTTTAAAATAGTTGTAAAAATTGCATCAAGTGTTATAAAAATAATAGGTACTAATACGGGTAACAATGCTAACAATAAACTAGGTAGTTGACTGTTTTCTGTATTGGATATTATTTTTAAATCTTCAATTCTAGCATCTGCAGCATCTCTTAATGGGATGCTATATTTTTTATTAGTCCAACTTGCATATAAGTACCCTGCAGTGATTGTAAACAAACCAACAATAATTCCGGTACCCATCATTAAACCAATAGGAATATGCATTTCACCAATTAAAAATAAGGGTCCTGGAGCGGGAGGAACCAATGAGTTGGCCATAGCTGCTCCTGCCATAATACACATTATAAAGAATAAATAGTTCTTGCCAATTTTAAGAGTCATTGCTTTTGCAAGCGGCATCATTAAAAAAATAACGGTATCGAAAAAAACAGGCATTCCTAAAAAAAAACTACTCAATAAAAATGCAATAGGGGCTTTTTCAATGCCAGTAAGTTTTAATAAGGAGCGGATAATTTTTTCGGCTGAACCAGATTCTAACATGCATTTTCCAATGATAGCGGCCATGGCAATGAGTATGCCAATTTTTGCGCAGGTGTTTCCAAATTCAGTAGCAACACGTTCGCCAATTCCTTTTTTACTAAATGCCAATGCTGCAGCAGTATCCATGCCTTTTGAGAGCCCAAATTGTTGGAGTGAACTAATAGGCGTTAACAAAGCAACTACAATGGCTGCAAAAATTAATGCCAAAAATGGATGCAGCTTTAAGCCAATAATTCCTCCTACCACAATAAATATTCCTACCAATAAAATAAAAATAGGGTCTAGTAACATGTAGTTTGTTTAGCAATGAATTTACAGAAACTAGTAGGTACAAGTATAATACGGAACAGAAAACTACAATATCGATTTCGTTGATTCGTAACTAGTTGATTTCATATTACTGCTATTCCGTATAGATTAATATCAAAAGCATCAACGCACACGTAGCTTTTTTAAAGGATAAAGACTTATTAGTTAACTTAGGAATATTCTTTTTATTTTTGATGCCATTACTTATTATGAGAATAATAAACTAAAAAATAAAGAGTGCTATGAGGAGTATCATTGTTGTTATTTTATTACTCATAACCTTCAATACTTTTTCGCAAGATCGAATAGACTCTGCAATGACTTTTTTGAGCGAAAAATATCCGCAAGAAAAAATTCATCTCAGTTATAATAAATCGAGCTACCTAGCGGGAGAAACTATTTGGTTTAAAGGATTTGTTTTTTCGGGTTACCACTTAACAGATATCTCCACCAATTTGTATATTGAAGTACTGGATGAGCACAAATCCATTGTTTGCAAAAGCAAGTTTCCAATCATTCAAGGAATTGCAGAAGGTAGTTTATCCTTGCCTGATTCTATACCAGAAGGAAATTATTTTGTTCGCGCATATACCCAATGGATGCTCAATTTTAGTGAATCGTTTCAATATATTCAAGCACTTAAAATATATAATACAAACTCACAGAAAAAATTACAAGAACAAGCTATAGCATGGACTGCAAGTGCATTTATTGAAGGAGGAAATTTAATTAATAACCGCAATGCAACTATTGCAATTCGTTTAAATTCGGTAGGGGTATTACCATTAAACTGGTCGGGTTATTTAGTAGATACACAGAACCCATCTTTCAAAATCAGTAGTTTTACTGCTTTAGATGAAAATATAGCCACAACAAATTTTACGCCCGCTTCCGGAAAAAATTATCAAATAGTGGTTGTAGATAATGCCGGCATTACAAACTCAATTGCATTGCCACCAGTGGTTTTGAAAGGTGTTGGCTTAAGGGTTGAACAAAGCGATACAACACTTAGTTTTAGAATTGATTTTGCTGAAAATGCCATCAATCAAAAATTTAAATTAGTGGGTACAATTGATAATGATATCGTGTATCGCTATAACGTTAAAAATGTAGATACTGTTTTAACACGAAGCTTTTCTACCAAAGAAATGCCCAAAGGTGTTTTGCGCTTAACATTATTTGATAGCGCTTATGCAATAGTTGCAGAAAGACTTTGTTTTTTATACAATCAAAATAGTACAACGCCAATTTTTGATAGTGTAAAAATAAATACTTTACCTAGGGCGCTTAATGAATTTTCTATAGTGACCGATTCTAGTAAACGTTATTTTGTTTTTGTACAAGACGCAACCGAACAAAACAACTTAATAGATAATGGTTTACTAAGCGCATGTTGGTTAACCCAAGATTTTACAAACAAAATTCATGGTGCCGAAAAATATTTTCAGTATCCTACACAAGCAAATAAAAAAATAATCGATGCCATTTTAATTACCGAGCAATGGAATAGATTTAATTGGCAGGATATTTTAGCAAAAAAGTTTCCAAACATAAAATACAACAAAGACAATTACTTGACATTTATAGCAAAAGCAGTGTACAATAAAAAGCCATTGATTAATGAAACCATTAATATGATTGTATTTCAGCCAGATTCTACCAAACAAGTATTACAAGCTAAAACCGATTTACAAGGTCAATTTTTATTAGATGGCTTAGCTTATGAAGGGGATGCAAAAATTAGTTATCGGGCTACTGGCAGAAGAATTGTTTTGGACTCAGTGAAAATTAATTTTACAGAAATTGAAGCCAACAGTGTATACCAATCGGCGCTACCAAAAACAGCAGATAGCTTGGTAATACCTACTGTTGCAAAAAATAGTATTTCGCAAAAACCAATTGAACAGTTAGATTTTAATAATATAAAAGAAACCAATAAAGAAGTACACGAATTAAAAGCAGTGACCGTAAAAACGCGGGTTCAAACTCCAACAGAATTATTAGACGAAAAGCTTAGTTCGGGAAGGTTTTTTAATCCTAGGTCAATGATTTATGATTTTGTAAATAAGGAACAACCCGTTACAGCTGGAACGGATTTGTTTAATTGGTTAAAAGCAAGGGTGCCCGGTGATCCAAAGCTTACTTCCTATTATATTGATGAATTTCTAATCAATAAACAAGATGCAGAATCGCAAATAAGTGGTTTAGGGATAGATATTGTTGCGATGATTAAAATACAAGGGCGCGGCGCCACACACCAAGTATTTATTTATTTAAAACGAGGTGCAGAAATGAATGCCAATGTAAAACCACTTCGTAACATAGTATTAAACGGATACGTAAAATCTAAAGCATATACGCAACCCGATTATTCAAATCCAAAGTATAAAAATTGGCCATCAGATAAGCGTTCAATCCTTTATTGGGGAAATTCGTTTCAAACAGATAGCGCGCGCGAACCTTTTAAAATACAATTCTACAATAACGATAAGGCGCGACAATTCCGCGTAATTGTATGGACTATTGACGATAATGAGGCGCCACAGTATTTTGAAAGAATATTGAATACCTTTAACCCATGAGTATTGTTGAAAAGATAAAATCAAATCCGCGCTTTAGTGCTTTGGTATTAGGATTATTCTTATCTAACTATCGACCAAGGTGGTGGGTACGCAATTTGCTTAACCCATTTTTTCGACAAACCGGAAAAAATGCAGTGATTAGATCTAGGGCTAGGCTAGATGTATTGCCTTGGAAGAAATTTTCTATAGGCAGCAATACTATTATTGAAGACTTTACTTGCATTAATAACCAAGTAGGTGATGTAATTATTGGTAATAATTGTACCATAGGTTTAAGTGATACCATTATTGGTCCTGTGCATGTAGGTAACAATGTTATTATAGCACAAAATGTTTGTTTGTCTGGATTAAACCACGGCTATGAAGACGTTTCAATTCCCATTGCTAATCAGCCCTGCGATATGAAATTAATTACCCTTCAAGACGATTGTTGGATTGGCGCAAACTCAGTAATTGTATTAGGTGTTACAATTGGCAAGCATGCCATTGTTGCAGCAGGCAGTGTTGTAACCAAAGATGTAGCGCCGTTTACAATTGTTGCAGGTAGCCCTGCCAAACCTATTAAACAGTACAATTCCACCACCCAAAATTGGGAGCGTTTATAATTCTGCGTGTTTGATTAATTTAAGTTACATTACTTTATTAAAGTAAGTTAAATTATATACCCACCTTATCTATTTTTAAATGAATAAACAGTTATTTCAATTTGTTATCAGTTTGCTGATAGCCATAAGTTCTTTTGCCCAACTCGTTCCACTCAGAACCAAAGGAACTTCCGCAGAAATGGGCAATTATTTTTCGTCTTATTACGATAGAAGTATTTTAAAAGCAACCCTTGGAAACACTGATTTGTTTCAAGATGATGACGGAGTCATTTATGTTGCAAATTTAGGGGATGGTATTTTACAATATGATGGACAACGCGTAACGCGTGCTATTGATGAAAAAGGCAATAAGTTAAATTTAAGAATTTGGTCAATTTTACAGGATAGTAAAAAACTAATGTATGTCAGTGCACAATTTTCTTTTGGGTATCTAGAAAAAAACAAATTTGGAGACCTTGTATACACATCTTTATCAATAGCGCTCAGTAAAAAAAATCAACTAAATTCAAATGTACGCTCTGCCGTTTTACATAATGATACAGCCTTCTTTAGTTCATTCCATTCTGTTTATTTATACAAAAATAAACAGTTATTAAAAGTAGTCACATTTAAAAATCTAGTTGGTAGATTGAGAGAAAACACAGACGGGGTTTATTTAGAAGTAGAAAATGAAGGCCTATTTAAATTTCAAGACAATGCATTTAAACAGATTGCAGGGTCAGAAAAGAATTTTAAAACTAATATGCTAGATGCCATGTATCAATTAGACAATGGAGATCATTTGTTAGTAGGCGATAAGGTTGGAGCATATTTATATCATACCAATGGAAAATTCGAAAAAGTAAAAAACCCTAGTATAGATGCTATTTTAAAAAAAGGGGGAATTGGCAAAAGTAATTATCTCTTAAAAAATGGCTTAATCCCTTTGCTAACTAAAAACGGGGTTTTATTTCTAGACCAAAACTTACATATTATAAATAAATTCGACTCTAGCGCTGGCAATAAAAGTAGTTTCTCAATGTCTTATTTACAAGATAGGGCCGGCGATATTTGGACTACTAGTAATGGAATATCTCGACTTAGTTTTGATTCAACCATTACCTATTATTCTAAAAGCAATGGTTTATCTGGATGGGTACAAGACATTCGCCGAATTGGCAAAAAATTATATGTAAGAACTGGTGGAACTTTATATGAATTCCAACCTAAAAAATCCAATGCAAGTTCTGTTAGTTTTAAAGCATTTGATATTGGAACCTGGGGCATGAATATTGGTTTATTCAACGATCAAATCATTTTAACAGGGAATAGTTCTACGCAATCATTTAATAATGGAATTTTTAGTCCTATTGGTAGAAGAGGTGTCATTCCTTTGCAATCTAAGCTGAATAAATCATTTCTATTTACGACTGGCGGCGGGTATGGACTAACTTTAAATCAATACACAAACAGCGGTTGGAAAGAGATTGAAATAAAAAACAAACCTGAATTTGGCGCAAATAGAATAAAAGAAAAAATCCCTGGGGAATTACTTATTTCTGCTGCCCATGGCATACTTGTATTTGACTATCTTTTAAGTGGCCAAGGAAATTTTAGAATGTTAAAACCAGATACTATTTTTAGTATCAGAGATTATTTTGGCTTAGTTTCTTTAAACGATACACTGGTAGTTGCCATTGATTCCTCGAATCATCTATACACCATTGACACCAAAAAAAATCTGATAAAATACACTGGGTTTAATTTAGACTCTATGATTGGTGCAACCAATCAATACAATTTTCACTACAATCCCGAATCAAAAAATCTATGGTTTATTTGTCAGTTAGGATT
>JBAXPJ010000023.1:0-38537 GCA_037132335.1 Sediminibacterium sp.
CCAATTAAATGGGTTTTATCGGTTAGGTTAAAATGAGATGAAATACCTCTACCACCTTCGCCAATTACGCCCAATGAATGTGCATCGTCAACCATAATAGTTGCATTGTATTTTTCTGCTAATGCTACAATTTCTGGTAAGTTGGCAATATCTCCGTCCATGCTAAAAATTCCGTCAACAACAATCAATTTGACTTTATCGGGATGGCAAGTTTTTAACACTTTTTCTAGAGACTCCATGTTGTTGTGCTGAAACTTAAGCGTTTTAGCAAAACTTAATCTTGATCCTTCTAAAATAGACGCATGGTCAAACTCATCTAAAATAAGGTAATCATGTCGGCCTAATAATGCTGGAATTACACCAGAGTTTACTTGAAACCCTGTACTAAATACCAGTGCGGCTTCTTTTCCTACAAACTCGGCTAATTTTTCTTCTAATTCTATGTGAATATCGAGCGTGCCATTCAAAAATCTTGATCCTGCACAGCCGCTTCCGTATTTATTTACTGCATCAATTGTTTGGGCTTTAATAGCTGGATGATTGGTTAACCCCAAATAACTATTTGAGCCAAACATTAATACTTTCTTACCATTTATAATAACTTCAGTGTCTTGGTCTGATTCTAAAACACGGAAATAAGGGTAAAGACCAGTAGCAGCTAATTCGTCTGCTTTTGTGAATTTTGCAATTTTTTCTTGTAACAAATTGGTGTTACTATCCATTAATTTCATTTCTGGTAGCCTCATGATTCTTATATGTTGTGTTACGCCTAAAGTGATACTAATTAAAGTACCTACCGTTGTAAATATATAATTATTTGAATTAAAGCCTATTTCTGACTAAAATTTTAGTATTACAGCCTGTTAATAAACGAGTTGTAAAACGCTAGAATTAGGATACTGAATGGCTGATTTACTTGGATAAGTGTAATAATCAGCACTTAAAAATAGGCATTTTATTATTGATAAATACAACGCCATCCTTTATTTCTGCCGCTAACTGTTCAATGGATGTTGCTACAAACAGTTTCAGTAAGGCCTGTTTGATAGATTTGTATTGCTCGTGCATTGGGCAAGGTTGGGTTTCGGAACAAAGTTTTAATCCCATTACACATTTTTCTAATATTTCAGATTCACCCATTGCTACAAGAATTAATCTTGCGGGCATTTTTTTTGCCTCTTCTGTTAAATAAAACCCACCGTTGGGTCCTCTAACTGAATTAATTACTCGATTATTTTTTGTTAAGTTCTGTAAAATCTTTGCAGTAAATGATGGTGGTGAGTCAATCGCTGTAGAAATTTCTTCAATACTTAATTTGTTTGTTATTGAACTTTTTTGGGCAATAAAAATGGTGGCCCTTAAGGCATATTCTGTTGCTTTTGAAAACATCGGATAAATTTAAAAGTGGGGTGATAAATCATTTGATTTTTTTTTAATAAGGCACTACTCAAACCATTCGGCATATGAATCTTTTGTTTCGTGTAATTTTAAATATACCAGTTTGATATTGGAAGTTAGACTATCTCTCAATATTGAAACGGTGTATAATAAAATATTTTCTGCACTTGGTTCCATTTGCCATTGTACTAAATTTTCCTGTACCCTTAAATAAGGATGCTCGTTTAAATAATTAGAAGATAAAACCAATTTGTGGTCTAAATGTTCAATAAGAACATTATTTACTATTTTTTTAATCTCTTTGAAATCAATAACAAATCCAGGAGAGGGAATGTATACGTCTGTATTTTCACTAGCACTAAGCGTTACCTGTAATTCGTATGAATGACCGTGAATATTTTTACAAGCACCATTATAACCATGAATAGCATGCGCCATTTCAAAATGGAATATTTTAGTTAGATGTATCATGGAAATGTTGAGGAATTTTAAGACGAATTATTATTAAGATAAACTGTTGATAAAATCTGTATTATTTTAGTTTCGACTGATTAATAAAACAAACAACTTGGTTTCGAATTAGTGGATAAAGTATTAAGTAGAATCCAATAGTCATAATAGTTCCAGCAACAAAAAATACTATAAAAAATGGCCTTAATTGTAACATCATTACACTAAAGGGTTCTGGACTTACGCTCATTTGCCATTTTGCTTTTAAGATTCCAGCGATAATTAAACTAATCCAAAAAATAAACAAAGAAATATTGGTAATCCAATAGCCTCTATTCAGCCATTTTATATTTACGGCAATTGGTATACAGGTGTCGTGTAAAATATCAAAGCATATAGCGAGTAATAAAAAACTATTGATGCCAATTGTAGAACCCATTGCATGCGCTACGGTAATATGCGTGCCATGTGTGTATATATTTATAGCAGGAATTGACATTAAAATGGCTAACAAAAGGGTTAAAAAAATCCATAAATCAGCAGCTAATAAAAAGCGGTATGCGGCATAATGAAAATGTTTTTTAGCTGTTGTAACGGAGTCTTTCCAAAGCCAGATAATCCTACTAAACAAAATAATTTCAGTCATACTCACTGCATAACTTATGTGTTTAATGTATTGATAAGTGGGTAA
This sequence comes from Sediminibacterium sp., assembly GCA_037132335.1. Classification (GTDB taxonomy): domain Bacteria; phylum Bacteroidota; class Bacteroidia; order Chitinophagales; family Chitinophagaceae; genus Sediminibacterium. Next base: position 2,540 of record JBAXPJ010000023.1, read on the forward strand.
GGTATATATATGGTGTCCCCAATTAAATAATAAATTAAAAAGTCCAGTAAAGTATAGGGCAAATGCAACAATTGAATGACCGTGTTTTTTGTTGCTACTAATTTTTTCCATCAAAAAAATACTACTACCGTATATCAACATATTCCATGCTCCAACCATTGATCCAGCAGATTTCCATTGAATGGTCATATCATTAATGATATTGTTTTTAAAGTAGGGAAAAATCCATAAATAAGATTCAATAAATGTGAATAAAAAAAAGACCAATCCGGTCATCCACATCCAAATATACACTGGCTGATTGCGAAAAGTTTTTACAGATGAAATGAAATTGATAATAAATAGTATCCATCCTATAGCAATTGGCAGGGCTAGAATAGGAGGGAATTCCCAATATTCTCTACCGCCAAAAAAACCAAAAATATAAGCAATTAAAATAGTTAGAATTGTAATAGAAAAAATTAAGTATTGAATCTTTAATAGAAATGGGTATTTGATTTTTTGATTATTGTATTGTTGTAAATAACTTACAACACCACCAGTAGAACCTAAAATAATCCAAAACAAAATGGAGGTTACATGCAGCGGTCGAATTTTTTCGAATGAAAAATGTTCTTTTAAATAATCTGGTACCAAATATTGTATAGCACCTGAAATGCCAAATAATAAACCAACTGCTAATAATATTAGGCCAGTAAGTAAATATAATTTTGGGGTAGATAATTGTTTATTGTTCAATGGTTCCATTGTTGTGTACAAAAAAAGTTTTTGGATCTGATTTGCCCGAGGAGTCTATATTTTTAAAATAAGCAATTAGATTTTCTTGCTCATTATTTGACAAATGGAAATTGGGCATAACATTAGTTCCATTCGATATAAATGCTTGTATATATTGTGGTCCTCTTTTTGAATAAATATTCGTTAAATCAGGGCCTAAATATCCGCCTAAGCCATACACTTGATGGCAGGCAGCACAATTGTAATTTTGCCATATTTTTTTTCCTTCAATACTAGCATTGCTTGTTGCGTAATTTTTTTTTGGCAAAGACACATATAGGAAAATAGTGTACGCTAAAAAACTAGTAATTAAAATAACTGCTACAGTTGTTTTTTGTATATCTGAAGCCATTGTTCTATTTAAAATAATAAAAGACAAAATTACCCTTAATTATTATATTTGCCAATATTTCTATTATTTATAAGTCTATTGAGGCCTTTTTTGAATTATTAGGCACGTTTTACTCCATACAATGAAAAACCAATCAATTGAATTATTAGCACCAGTAGGGTCTTTCGAATGCTTACATGCTGCTATTAGTGCAGGTGCCGATTCCATTTATTTTGGGGTTGAACAACTAAATATGCGCACTAGGTCTTCAAAACCTTTTTCTATTGAAGACATCAAGGAGATTAGTTTGTTGTGCAAGTTGCACCATATTAAAGCATACATCACACTTAATACGGTAATGTATGAGCACGACATGCAATTGCTTAAATTAATTTTACAAGAAGTAAAAGAACAGCAAATAGATGCTGTTATTGCTGCTGATTTTTCGGTGATTGAATTTTGTAATCAGTTAAATATTCCTTTACATATTTCAACACAAGCGAATGTTAGTAATATAGAATCAGTTCAATTTTTTGCTCGATTTGCAGACGTGGTGGTGCTAGCAAGGGAACTTACTTTAAAACAAGTAGCCCATATTAAAAATGAAATTGTACGACGAAATATTACTGGTGTTTCTGGGCAATTAATTAAAATAGAACTCTTTGTTCATGGTGCCTTGTGTATGGCCATTTCTGGAAAATGTTATTTGAGTTTACATGCGCAAAATGCATCGGCTAATAGAGGTGCTTGTATTCAAAATTGCAGGAGATCATATACTGTTACAGATACAGAAACTAAGGAAGAACTAGTAATTGAGAACGAATATATCATGTCGCCAAAAGACTTGTGTACCATTGGTTTGGTCAATCAATTAATAGATAGTGGTGTAGCTGTTTTTAAAATTGAAGGACGTAGCAAAGGAGCCGATTATGTATTTATGGTTACCAATTGTTATAGAGAAGCAATTGCAGCGGTTAAGGAGGGCAGCTATACTTCCCAAAAAATAGAAGAATGGACAACCAGATTGTCTACAGTGTATAATAGAGGTTTTTGGGAAGGATATTATTTAGGACGCAATTTGGGTGAATGGACCAAAGAGCCAGGATCTATTGCTGCTGAAAAAAAAATTTATGTTGGCAGAGGTAGTAATTATTATGCTAAAATTAATGTAGGAGAATTTATTATAGAATCTAGTAGTATTAAAATAGGTGATGAATTAATGATTATAGGGCCTGCTAATGGGTTGGCCAGACAAAATATTAGCAGCTTAATTGTAAATGGTGTAGCATCTGATATTGCCATAAAAGGAGATAAAATCACTTTCCCTTTTAATAAAAAAATTTCTACGAATGACAAGCTCTACAAAATAATAAAATAGTAGATGGCTAAAATTATTCATTATCGTAATAAGTGTATTGGTTGTGGAATTTGTTTTGAGCAACAACCTTTAATTTGGCGGATGTCTAAAAAAGATGGTAAAGCCACTTTGTTAAAATCTATTCTAAAAAAAGAAATAGCAATACTAGCTATCAATCAAGGTTTGGTATTAGCGTCGGAAGAAGTAGCAAAAGCTTGCCCTGTAAAAGTGATAAAAATTGTATGATAAAAGTCATATAAAAGGAGGTGATTAGCTTTTACATTTGTTAATAGCATGTATTTATAGACCTTCTTAAGCTATGTCTGTAAATATTATCATTTAAAAAGATTCTATAACAAATTTTGATATTTAATTCCCATGATTGCATCTCCGTATCACAAATTTCATATACCTGTAATGGGCTTGGCCTATACCATTGATAGTCCAATTAAGGTTGCTCAATTTGGTATAGCATCAGTGATGTCTATTGTAGAAGATCGTTTAATTGAAATGATGCGTGCACATTATTATCCTACTATCAACAAAGCATACCATCCAATTGGAACACACGAAGATGATTATAGAGCAAAAAGGGTTACAGATTATTTAAACCTAGTTAATACAATTGTTCAAGGTCAAATTGATAAAATAAAACTTGCTGCATTTGAAACAGGATCAGAAATTGTTAAGTATTTCGAAATGCTACCAGAGGATAGTGCAATAAAGCAACTCTATCGTCAAATGATGCAAACAGATTTGCCTACCGAAAAATCAACTTTAGAAGCCTACCTCCGAGAACAAATAAAGCCTGGAAGTATTGATGTGAATATCATGACCAAACTAGATAAAAATAATCTTGACAAACAAGGTGAATTAATTGCCGACGGGTCAGATGCCGTATCTGCTTTAAGGGGATATGTAAAAAGTGGTTTAAAGGATTCCTCTATTATATTTTCTGCAGGATTAAACCCAAGGCTATATAACTATTTAGAAAGTTGTAGAGAATTTGATATTAATACCGATGGTAGTTTTAATAAAAAAGTAGTGATTAAAGTAAGTGATTATCGATCTGCTTTAATTCAAGGAAAATATTTGGCCAAAAAAGGAATTTGGGTAAGTGAGTTTAGGGTTGAGTCTGGCTTGAATTGCGGTGGTCATGCTTTTGCTACTGATGGATTTTTACTAGGGCCAATTCTAGAAGAATTCAAACAAAATAAGCAAGAATTGATTGATGCGCTTTTTGAAATTTATAATGCTGCATTAGAAAGAAAAGGGAATAGTAAATTATCAGCGCCTCCTGCAGTAATACTTTCAGTACAAGGCGGTATTGGTACATTTGAAGAAGATAATTTCTTGCACCAACACTACGGGTTTGATAAAACAGGCTGGGGAACCCCTTTCTTATTGGTTCCTGAAGCTACAACAGTAGATGATGCTACACTTAAATTATTGTGTGCATCAAAAGACAAAGATGTCATGTTAAGTAAATATTCGCCACTTGGCGTTCGATTCCATTATTTAAAAGGAACGAGTTCTGATAAAGAAAAATCTTTTCGTATTTCAAAAGGCATACCAGGAAGCCCTTGTACAGAAAAGCATTTAAGTTTTAATACCGAGTTTACCAAAGAGCCTATTTGTACCGCGTCTATTAAATACCAGCAGTTAAAAATTGCGCAATTAAAATCACTTGGATTACCAGAAAAAGAATTACAGCAAAAATTAAACGAAGTATTAGAAAAAGAATGTTTGTGCGTAGGATTAAGTAATTCTGCTGCTTTAAACTATAATCAAATTTTTGTAAATAAACTCGATGCAGTAACAATTTGTCCTGGGCCTAATATTGTTAATTTTTCTAAATTGGTTTCTTTGCAAACCATGACAGACCATATTTATGGTAGAACAAATATTATTGAAAAACTAATTAGACCTAATTTATTTGTAGCTGAATTGTATTTGTATATCGACTATTTAAAAGAAGAATTAAAAGACGATATTCAACATGAACAATTTGAAAAAAGAAGCAAATATTATATTGCTTTTTTTCAAAATCTACGCAATGGCATTAGTTATTACAGAAGCTTGAATGGTTTGTTAGATCATACAAAACAACAAATGCTAAAAGACCTAGACAATGCAAGTTTAGAATTAGATTCATTGGTATATCAATATGAACTAAGGGTAGCTAGTTAAAAGCCAAACCCCTTCATTACAAAGGGGCTTAGTATAGGTGTTCATATAGGCAAATTCGGTTTTATTTTATAATGCAGATTGTTTAATTGATTGGAGATAATTTCGCTGTAAAATGTCGGAGCATTGGAGCTTCTTCTGTAATTGTTAATCCTTTAATGGTTGATTTGTTTTCAAAAACTTCAATAATTACTTCGGCTACATAATCTATATGGCTTTGTGTATAAACGCGTCTAGGAATAGCCAGTCTAACTAGTTCTAATGCTGCAGGAATTAATTGATTTTGTTGATCGTATTTACCAAACATTAAAGAACCTATTTCAACACCTCTTATACCGCCGTGTACATATAAGGCAGCAACTAATGCTTGCCCAGGGTATTGGTTTACGGGTATATGCGAAAGAAATGCTTTGGCATCAAGGTATACGGCATGTCCGCCAGCTGGTTGCATAACAGGCACACCTGCTGCTATTAATTTATTAGTTAAGTATTGTATGCTACGAATACGGTATTGTAAATAGTTTTCGTCCATTACTTCTTCTAAACCAATGGCAATGGCTTCTAAGTCTCTACCTGCTAATCCGCCATAGGTAGGAAAGCCTTCTGTCATGATGAGCATATTTCTACAATGCAGTGCCAGTGTATCATTGTGCATAGCAAGAAATCCACCAATATTGGCAAATGCATCTTTTTTTGCACTCATCGTACAACCATCGGCATACGAAAACATTTCTTTTACAATTGTTGGTATTGGAATGTTGGCATATCCCTTTTCCCGAATTTTTATAAAATAGGCATTCTCTGCAAAACGACAGGCATCAATAAATAAGGGTATTTGGTGTTGATTACAGATGGCTCTAACTGCTTTAATATTTTCCATACTTACAGGTTGACCACCGCCAGAATTATTGGTAACTGTAATAATGCAGAGTGGAATATTTTCAGCACCTTTCTCTGTAATAAAATGATTAAGCGCAACAATATCCATATTTCCTTTAAATGGAGCAGGAATGGAAGGATGCTTTCCTTCATTGCAAATCAAGTCAATTCCTTCTGCACCAGAGAATTCTATATTGGCTCTTGTTGTGTCGAATAAAGTATTACTCACAAAGTATTTTCCGGGGCCCCCAAGTATACTAAAAAGAATTTTTTCTGCTGCTCTTCCTTGGTGGGTTGGTATGACCAAAGGCAAACCTGTAATACGTTGTATGGTTTCTTCAAATCTAAAAAAACTACTACTGCCTGCATAAGATTCATCGCCTTGCATAATGCCAGCCCATTGATTACTACTCATGGCACTGGTGCCACTATCAGTTAGTAAATCAATTAAAACTTTATTGGCATGTATTAAAAAAGGGTTGTAGTAAGCGGCTTCTAAAACACGAATTCTTTCTTCTTTAGTAGTGAAATAAATAGGCTCTACAGATTTAATCCGAAATGGTTCAATGATTGTTTTCATGTATTGATTTAAAAATTTATAAAGCAATCTTTTCAATCACAGATACCACTTAGTAATAAGTTATAAACCTGACTGAAATAGATTGGCCAAATGATTGGTCAAATAAATAAAAAGATTAAAAATTGATGATAATTGTTTGTCAAAAAAAATATTGACAATAGAGGAGATAGCTATGCAATGCTACCCAAGGCTTTAATTCAAGAAGGCTTACTAATAATGTTTTTCCAAATCTGCATATTGTAAAGTTCCATTTTTTTATTGATTAGCAAATTATTTTTTTTAAAGCGTATAATTGCTATCATTGACTTGCTTAAACGTATCTTCAATTTGAATTTTATTAATAGCGTATTGATCTAATGACAAATCAGTTGCCTATATCATACAACGATAGAACACTTTTTCACCTTTTGCGGCATTTTTCGTTGGTCAATGATAATGCTATACAATGCTTAATTGACCGTGGTTATAATCAAGCATTAATTGACGAAAATCTACAAATTCCAGGATCTAAATTTTATGATTATTTCGCAACGGATATAAAGTCTTTATTGCTTCAATGTGCAACTGTTAAAGAAACAGCCTCTTTTCGGCAAAATGGCTACTTGCATCTTTGCTATGAGTTCAACGCAATGAAATTTCCAGAAGGGATAGGAACTCTAGGAATCATTTCATTAGAGGCATTAAAATCATTAACATCAAACCAACCTGTTCTCAAAAAAAATAGGGGGCATTTATTACTACACGCAGCAGTTTCAAAACTTCCTATAACAAATTTGCTCACATTGGTTTTAAAAGAACAGCAAACCAGTAATTTTTTAATCACTGCATTTCCTGGATCTGCAGCATTGCCATTGCCTTCAACAAAATTTAGTGCTGAATTTAATGAAACATGCAAATTGTTTTGGGAGCAACAGGTATTTTTAAGTTTAGCTTAATTAAAACGATTCTTGCCAATTATCAATTTTTAATTTCGAAAAAAAATCGGTTTCTTCTAATTCAATAACTGCACCAGGCTCCCAATTGTTAAGTTCAATATTTTCAATAGATACCCGAATCAGTCTTCTGCATTTATGGTGCACAGCTGCTACCATTTTTCTAACCTGATGAAACTTGCCTTCTGTTAAATTAATTAGTAGCCAAGTGTGTGGGATATGTGCGGGAATTTCGTGTTTGGGGCTATCTAACCAAATGGGTTTTGAAACAATTCTTACATCACAAGCTTGTGTTTGATAAGGTAGGCCTCCTTTAATTTCAATGGTTACGCCAACTTGTAATTTTTTGAGTGTTTCTTCTGTTAGTTTGTTTTTAACCTGTACCAAATAAGTTCTAGTATGCGCTGTTGTTCCTTGAAATAAAAGCCTTGTTACTTTAGTATTAGTAGTTAACAATAATAAACCTTCGGAATGATTATCGAGCCTGCCAATTGCATGAATCCCTTCTGGAAATGGGTAGTTTAATTGCCCTAAAAGTGTTACATCGTGCGAACTAATAAACTGCGAAACCATGTTATATGGCTTGTTTATTACAAAGTATCGATGTGTTTTTTGGGTCATTTTTGGGTTTTACAAGCGTGTTTACTAATAGATTGCGAATATATTGTAAAGAAAAGCAGTAGCCGTTTTCTGATAAAAACTATCTTTAAACATTGAAACCAAACCTATTGAAATGCTAAGCAACAACGATATCCTTAAAAAAATACGTGTAGCCCTCTCTCTACGAACCGAAGAAGTGATACATATTTTATCCTTAGAAGGCTTTGTAATTACCAAAGGTGCTTTAGGCGATTTGTTTCGTCATCCAGACCATCCTAGTTATGTAGAAGCAGGTGATCAAATCCTTAGAATTTTTTTAAATGGCTTGGTTACTTATAAAAGAGGAAAGTTAGAAGACGAAGCAACGAGCGATAAAAAATAAGTCCTTCCTATAGATTTTTTGTAATTTTTTTTTGATGACAGCCGAACAACAGAGACTTAAAGTTAACGCTAGTAAAAAAGTACCCTTAGAGCAATGGGGCCCATATTTATCCGAACGCCAATGGGGAACCGTACGAGAAGATTATAGTGGAAATAGTGATGCATGGAATTATTTTCCTTTCAATCACGCCCAAAGTAGGGCCTATGTTTGGGGTGAAGATGGACTAGGGGGGATATCAGATTTTTTTGGCAATTTATGTTTTGCCATTTCATTATGGAATGGGAAAGATGAAATTTTAAAAGAACGTTTATTTGGCTTAGGAAATTACGAGGGTAACCATGGAGAAGATGTTAAAGAACTCTATTATTATTTAGATAATATTCCTTCGCATTATTATATGCAGATGCTGTACAAGTATCCGCAAAACGCCTTTCCTTATCAACAACTACTGGAGGTAAATAAAAATAGAAGTAGGCAAGAAACGGAATATGAAATATTAGATACAGGCGTTTTTGAAGACAATAAATATTTTGATGTTTATATTACTTATGCAAAATATAGCAAGTGCGATATTGGAATAAAAATTGAGATAATTAATAGGGGTAAAAATGCAGCCCCAATAACAGTTTTGCCCAATTTATGGTTTTACAATAGATGGAAGCAAAATGATATGATTCAAAAACCTATCATTCAAGAAGTGCAAGACGGAATTGTACGCGCAACACATGAAAGGCTAGGAAAATATTATTTGTATTATCAAAAATCAAATGACCGTTTTTTTACAGAAAACGAAACAAATACCGATAAATTATTTGGAGCACCCAACGAATCAATATTTGTAAAAGATGCATTTAATGATGCAATCATTTCTAAAAAAAATGTTACAGAACTAAGTAGCAAAAAAGAAGGCACCAAATTTGCACCTGTTTATCATTTTAATATTCCAGCTGGAGGTTCAAAAACAATTTATTTACGTTTAGGAGATGTGTTGTTAGATAATCCTTTTTCAAAGGATTGTGATAGTATTTTCTCTCAAAGAAAAATAGAAGCAGACGAATTTTATGATGAAATTCTGCCAGACCAATTGTCGGCAGATATTAGAAATATTCAAAGGAAGGCACTAGCAGGTTTGTTGTGGAGTAAACAGTATTATCATTACGATGTTGAAAAATGGCTCAGTAAATCGGATGGAATTGCTCCTATCACAGACCAACGAAAATATGGGCGAAATCACGATTGGCAACATTTAAAAAATCAAGATATTGTATTGATGCCCGATAAATGGGAATATCCCTGGTATGCAGCCTGGGATCTTGCTTTTCATTGTGTGCCAATTGCAATGGTAGATCCAACTTTTGCAAAACACCAACTTAGTTTGGTGATGCGCGAATGGTATATGAAGCCAGATGGTCAGCTGCCTGCTTACGAATGGAATTTTGGAGACGTTAATCCGCCGGTACAAGCTTGGGCGGCTTTGCAGGTTTACAATATAGAAAAGAAACAAACAGGAAAAGGCGATGTAGTTTTTTTGAAAAAAATCTTTCAAAAATTAATTATCAATTTTACTTGGTGGATTAATAGAAAAGATAAAAACGGAAAAAATATATTTGAGGGAGGATTTTTAGGACTAGATAATATTGGCGTATTTAATAGAAGTGTTCAATTGCACAGTCAAGCATTGTTAGAACAAGCAGATGGTACTAGTTGGATGGGTATGTATGCGCTGAATTTAATGGATATGGCCCTTGAAATATCTATGCATGACGAATCTTTTGAAGATACGGCCACTAAGTTTTTTGAACATTTTGTATTGATTGCCGAAGCCCTCAATGAAAAGGGAATGTGGAATGATGAAGATAAATTTTATTACGATACACTAGGCCTTCCAGGTAGCAAGCCTATCCAATTACGCATTCAGTCAATTGTGGGTTTGACTTCTTTATTTGCGGTTTCCATAATCAATAAAAAAGTATTTGAAAAGTTGCAAGACTTTACTAAACGGATAACTTGGTTTGAACAGTATCGTTTAAAAAACAACCGTTTTTGGCCCAATGAAGAAAAAGCAGAAGAAGGAAAAACATTGATTTCTCTTATTCCAAAAGATCGCTTAATTGCCATATTACAACGCTTGTTAAGTGAAACTGAATTCTTGTCTCCTGGTGGAATTAGGGCCTTGTCTAAATACCACCAAGAAAATCCTTATAAAGTAAATATTGAAGGAACAGATTATTCTATTCAATACGATCCTGGTGATAGTACTTCTGATTTTTTTGGGGGCAATAGTAACTGGCGCGGTCCTGTATGGATGCCTATTAATTATATGATCATACAAAGCATTAAAAAATTTGGCGAATTTTATGATGCGTCACTTACTGTTGAATATCCAACTGGTTCAGGCAATTTCATTACACTAAAAGAAGTGGCCATTGAATTAACCAAAAGGGTAATCAGTTTGTTTGAATTAGATGGGGCACATTGCAGACAATTAAATGCAGAACAAAATTGGTTTTATTGTCAACCAGAAAACAAAGATTTAGTATTGTTTTATGAATATTTTAATGGTGATAATGGTAGGGGTTTAGGTGCTAGTCATCAAAGTGGATGGACAGCATTAGTAGCTGAATTAATTAATGAAATATCACCCAAAGAAAAAGTCAAAAAAGAAATATTGGTTAATGAAGAGGATGATGAAGCAAGTGAATTGTAAAATAAGCAAGTAATGATATAGTTAAAACCACAATGATGGCTATGATTGTCCATGACTGTTCTTTTATTTGTCTATTGAATGAACGCTTTTTTCTTTTACCAATTTGCTTTTGAAGTTGACTATTTAATTGTGCAACATAGTTTTGAGCCAATAACGGATCTTTAAAATTTTGTAGTCCTTCAATTGCTTCGTTTACCATTGTGTCTTCTGCCATTTGGTTCTCAACCAAAAAACGCTCCTCAGCACTAGCTATTCCAGCTAAATACTTTTGAAATAGCTGTTCGTCTATGCTATTACTATTGGATAATATGTTTTTCAAATCAGACATTATAATTGCTGCAATTTTTGAATGACTATTGTTTTTAAATTGCGTTTGCCATTTTGAATATAACTCTTTACTTGCAATAAACTAAATCCTGTTAACGCTACAATCTCTTGGTAACTCTTTTTTTCTAAATAAAACAAGCTTACACATGTTTTTTGAGGAGGATTTAAATCAAGCAACGCTTTTTCTAGAATGAGAATAGTTTGTTCTTTATTAGCATCAAAAGGCTCAAAAAAGCTATTATCTTGAATATCGGCTTCGGTACTAATTGTTACCCATTTTGTTTTGTCCCTTAATTGCATCAGGCAATGGTTTCTGGCAATAGTGTATAGCCAGCTTTTTAAGTATTCTACGTTTGTTTTAGGTAATGCGGTTATTGCTTTTAAAAAAACTTGTTGTACTGCATCCTTTGCCGCTTCTTCATTCCTTAAATATTTCATACATACCCCTAACAATAACAGGGTATAGCGTTGCAGCAAAATACCTAGCCATTGACTATCTTGGTCGAGTTTAAATTTCTCGAGCAATTCATTGTCGCTAATATTTTCTAGGTTGTTTTTTTGCAACACGATAAAAAATGCTTTAATACTTAGATGCCAATTTTCTAAAATTCCATAACTTGAACTAAAATTAGTCAATGTCTTTTGTAATAGCCATAGTTCCTGTATCACCCATGCGTTCAGAAGCATCTCATCGCGCAGAGATGGTGAGTCAATTATTAATTGGAGAAACGGCCAAAGTGCTAGAGTCTACTAAAGATTTTACAAAAATTCAATGCATTTACGACGATTATATTGGATGGTGCCAAACAAGCCAATTGGCGGCCATTCCAGAAGCTTTGTTGAACAACAGTAACAATATGCTAACCGCTAATTACCTGTCTGAAATCACATGCAATGGAGCGTCTATGCAGATTCCTATGGGTTGCCCTGTAGGAATATTTCAAAATGGCCAAACACAAATAGGAAATGATCTTTTTAATGTAACTGTATCATTATCTCAACCATCAGCAGCATTAGTAAATGAATCTACTATTAATGCTATTGCGAATAGTTATTTAAACACGCCTTATTTATGGGGCGGAAAATCAATTTTTGGAATTGATTGTAGTGGGTTTACCCAACAAGTGTATAGAAGTTTAGGAATGGCCTTGCCTCGGGATGCTTATCAACAGGCAGCTTTAGGCGAAGTGGTAGGTTTTTTACAAGAAGCCAAATGCGGCGACCTTGCATTTTTTGACAATGCAGAAGGCAAAATTACCCATACTGGTTTAATGTTAAACAATGCAACCATTATTCATTCCTCTGGTAAAGTTCGAATTGATCCTATCGACAATATGGGTATTGTAAATAAATTATCTGGCGAAAGAACCCACCAACTAAGAATCATTAAAAGATACTTTCTTTAAACGCCAAAAGCAGCCCATTGAGCTGCTTTTGTAAATATGGTATTAATTCAAACGAATTAAAGTAAGTCTAAAGATTTAGCAAAATAAGTAACAGTACCTGGTAATGCTAACCAAAAAAATTGACGATAAACTACTAGTAGGGTGATTAAAATCCCTAACCATATAAAAAACCAAAGCCAATTTTTACCATTTGATTTTACTGCTTCCATTGTTATTTATTTTTTGCAAATATAAGGATGACGCACCTATTTTTTTCAAATTCTCTCGTTTCTATTTTAATTATTTAGTTGGGCGGCTATTTTGTACTGAAACTGTATTTATAGTCAACCAGCCAATTCCCTTCTTTTTTAATCACTTTAATTTTTTTTGTTGATTTTTCAAATGAGCTACTGTATTGAATTACAGTAGTTGTTGAGTCAATATCGTCTACCTGAATAATATTAATTGAGGCTGTTCTAGATTGCTGACGGCCTTCTTTGTCTTTACTTCGGTATTCTGTTTCAAGTGATCCAAGTAGTTGTTGGTTGGCCGCATCAGCTAGCATAAAAAAAGCGGCTTTTGTAAAATCGCCCTTATATCCGGCATCTATAAATTCTCTTCCAGCATCAAATGCATTTTCTGCTTTTTTATAGTCAGTGGTTTTGGTAGCACAAGCAACTAGTAGAATGATAGAAAGTGTTAATATTTTATACATCTGTTTTCGTTTAATAAAAGGGTATGATTTTTGTAAAATTACTAACTATAAAAGCTTGTAACACATTTAACTTATTTAATTCTTTTTAATTTATCAAAATCATAACTTAGCAATTAACACCCTAAAAAATACGCATGAAAAAAATCTGCTCATTCATTTTTATTTTGTTGATGGTATTCTCATCAAATGCAGCCATACCAAGTATTAGCAAAAACAACGACACAGCTGTAAACTATACCTCCAAACTCGATGAAAAAATGGTTAAGGATGCTATGCAGGCATTTAACAGCCTTTCAAAAGCAGAACGGAAAGCGCGTTTTGGAGAAGTGAAATCTTTGGTTAAAAATTACCACCAACAACAAAATGAAGGTGGATCTGATGTTAGTACCAATACGCTTTTGTATGCTATCCTAGCTATTTTGTTGCCCCCATTAGCTGTTGGGTTACACGAAGGTGGTATCAATAACCGATTTTGGATTAGCCTTTTATTGTCACTTTTATTCTTTTTACCAGGAATTATTTATGCACTAATTGTGGTGTTAACATAGCCCAACTAGAAGGGTTGATAAAAATATTTATCAATAATGTGTGTTTTTTACACAATAGTAGATAAATTTATACCCTAAACGATTGTTATGTTATTGAAAAAACTATTTTTTCTAACTTTTTCGCTCTTACTATTGAGCGCTTGTTCTAATTCATCCAACAAGTTTATTGCATTAGATACGGCAACTATTGAAGGTCATCCAGCTTGGATGTTGAATAGTAATATCTATGAAGTAAATGTGCGCCAATACACGGCAGCAGGAACCTTTCAGGCATTCAGTGAACATTTAGAAAGGCTGAAAGAAATGGGGGTACAAACGCTATGGTTTATGCCTATTAATCCTATTAGTAAGGTTGATAGAAAAGGCAGCTTGGGAAGTTATTATGCAGTAGCAAATTATACAGCAATTAATCCTGAATTTGGCAATTTAGCCGATTGGAAGGCATTGGTTAAAAAAGCACACGATCTAGGATTTAAAGTAATGATAGATTGGGTACCTAATCATTCAGGTGCAGATCATCCATGGTTACAATCGCATCCAGATTTTTATGTAAAAGACAGTACTGGAAAACCTGTGTCGCAATACGATTGGACTGATACACGCAAACTCAATTATAATAACCAAGAATTGTGCGATACAATGCTTGCTGCCATGCATTATTGGGTGAAGGAGACGGATATTGATGGTTATCGTTGCGATTTTGCAGGTGGTGTATCTGATGCGTTTTGGACCAAGGCCATTAAAAGCTTAAAACAAGAAAAAAATATCTTCATGTTAGCAGAAGCAGAAAAGCCATCATTGTATACCGATGGATTCGATGCAACTTATGGCTGGACAGAATTTTCTATGATGAAATTAATTGCAGCTGGCAAAAGAAATGCAGCCGCATTAGATAGTGTAGTGAAGCAAGTAGATACAACCTATCCTGCCAATGGATTACGCTTGTGTTTTACCAGTAATCACGACGAAAATAGCTGGAATAAAGCAGATTTCGCAACCATGCCAGGCGATATTCATGCTCCGTTTGCTGTATTGGCTCAAACATTCAAACGGGCTATTCCGCTTGTTTATAGCAGTCAAGAAGAGCCACTATTGCGTAGCATATCCTTTTTTGAAAAAGATACGATTCCGTTTGCAAAATATGCCCGTGCGCCTTTTTATAAAAAATTATTGAACATACATACTAGTTCTGCGGCACTAGCAGCTAATGCCGGATTTAAGAAATTAGTATCTACTGCAGATGATAAAATTTACGCCTACACAAGGTTTGCCAATAATAGCAAAGTATTGGTAGTATTGAATTTAAGCGCAAATGCGCAGTCGGTTACAATTAATGACAATACAACAATTGGCGAGGCAACAGAATTGTTTTCAAATCAAAAAATTAACATTAAAGCCGGCCATTCGTTTGCACTTGCGCCATGGGGTTATCAAGTGTATTCGTATCAATAAAGCTTTCTATTTACCTTTGCTACATGAATCGTTCTGAACTAGTTAATCAAATACAAGAAAAAAACAGTTTCCTCGTAGTAGGATTAGATACGGATATTACCAAAATTCCCAAGCATTTAATGGGAGAAACCGATCCTGTATTTGCATTTAACAAAGCAATCATTGACGCCACCAAAGACCATTGTGTGGGCTATAAAATTAATACTGCTTTTTACGAATCACAAGGATTAAAAGGATGGGAGAGTATGGAGAAATCCTTACACTATATTCCTAACACACATTTTAAAATTGCAGATGCCAAACGAGGCGATATTGGTAATACATCTGCGCAATATGCCAAGACATTTTTTGAAGTATTACCTTTCGATGCAGTGACCATCGCGCCATATATGGGAGAAGATAGCGTCCGCCCATTTTTAGAATATGAAAATAAATGGAGTATCGTTTTAGGTTTAACCTCAAACGCTGGCAGTAATGATTTTCAACAATTAATGGTACAGCCTGCTTATCAAGTTCAAACACTTGAGCCACACATTACACAAAACAATTCAGAAAAACGATTATACGAAACAGTCTTAGAAAAAATTGCTTCTTGGGGAACCCCCGAAAATTTAATGTTTGTAGTGGGTGCTACACGTGCAAGTGACCTTGAAAATATTCGAACCATTGTTCCAGAACACTTTTTATTAGTGCCGGGTGTGGGAGCACAAGGTGGCAGTTTAGCCGAAGTTTCTAAGTATGGAATGAATAGAGATTGTGGTTTATTAGTAAATGCTAGTAGGGCCATTATTTTTGCCAGCAGTGGCGAAGATTTTGCAACCGTAGCAACAAAAGTGGCAAAGGAGTATCAAACAGAAATGAAAACTTACTTGCCTTTTTGATGAATACTTTCTTGCATTTTATTAGCTAGTTCCTTTGCCCAATAAGCATAAGATTTTTCACTGTAATGCAATCCATCTTCGGCTAGTAAACTCGTATCTTTTTCCGCCAAATTAGTATGTTTTGTAAGGTCAATAAAATTGCAGCCATTTTTTAAAGACAATAGTTTGCAAATTTCATTGAAAGAGGCAATTGAATTTGTTGTGTTATTTTTTTTATTTGAATGTCCAAATGTAGTAATGGTCCAATCTGGAATAGACATTAAAAAAACTTGTTTGGAATTTCCTCCCGTTAAGTGAATGGCTTTTTTTATTAGAAAACTAAGGTCTTCAGAAAAACTTTCTAACTCTAATCCTCGGTATTGGTTGTTTACGCCAATGAGTAAACTAACAAAATCATAAGACTCATTTAATTGTTGTTTAATTAAATGGTCGGCCAATTCAAAACTTGTCCATCCAGTTTTTGCTATAATTTCTGGGGCATGAAAATGCAAGCCTGCGCTACGGAGTAATTGAATTGTTTGGTAAGGAAATCCAGCATGTAGTGCAACAGATTCACCAATGGTATAGGAATCTCCCAAACAAATTAGGCTATGGCAATGGGTACTCATTTTTATTTATTTATAAACTTGTACAATAAAAATTTCTTATTGATCGGGATACTAAAAATGGTCTCTTAAGATACAATAAAATTGGTACACATCCAAATAACTACAGTACATAGGCGCGGGTGCTAGTCGAATCACACCAGGTTCTCTAAAGTCAACAATAATGCCATTTTCAATCATTTTATTGTGAATGGCTTTTGCATTTTCTTTAAAATACAAACTCAATTGAGCACCCCTTTGATTGGGGTTCGATGGTGTAATTATTTCAAAACTTAAATTGGGCAATTGTTGCATTAAAAATGCTAAATAATTTGTAAGTGATATACTTTTTTTTCTTAGATTTTCTATGCCTGCTTCGTCAAATAATTGGAGAGATGTTTTTAGTCCAATACAATTAAAAACTTGGGTAGTACTGATGTTCCAGCCAGAAGCATTTGGTTTTGGCAGAAATCCTTTTTCCATTTTAAACCTTGTTGCTTCATCGTTTCCCCACCATCCAGCTAATCGAGGTGTGTTAATATTTGAAGCCCATTTTTCGTGCACAAATACACCACCTACAGCACCAGGTCCAGCATTCAAATATTTATAACTACACCAAACTGCAAAATCAATATTCCAGTCGTGTAATGCTACTGGAACATTACCTACTACATGTGCTAAATCGAACCCAACAACCGCGCCAACTTGCTGTGCCGCTTTTGCAATTGCTTGCATGGGGTATAATTGACCAGTATAATAATTGATACCGCCCATGATTACCATTGCTAGTTCTGTTCCGGCTATAGCAATTGCTTCTAGAATATCTGCTTCGTTTAAATTTTTGTTGCCATTTTTAGGGGCTATTTCAATTATGGTTGTAGTAGGGTCTAAATGAAAATGTTTTACAAGTGTTTCAACTGCATATTGGTCTGATGGAAAAGCGCCAGATTCCATAATTATTTTAAAACGCGTTTCAGAAGGCGTATAAAAACTAAGCATTAACAAATGAAGGTTCACGGTTAAACTGTTCATTACTGTTATTTCTGAAGCACTTGCACCAATAATTTTTGCAAGGCTAGGCTGCAAGAATTCGTGGTACTTAAGCCAAGGATTTGTTCCGCCAAAATAGCCGCCAACAGCCATCTCTCGCCAGGTTGTTAATTCTATTTCAACTGCTGCTTGCAATTTTTTGGGTTGTAGTCCTAATGAGTTTCCGCAAAAATAAATGGCATCTTTTCCGTTGTGTTGTGGAAAATAAAATGCGTCTTTTAAATAGGCTAAAGTATCTGCAGCATCAGCTGCTTTTGCAAATGCTACACTTGTATCAAATATTTCAGACATAAAATTTCATTAATCAATGTATACGATGTTAACAATTACCAATACCAAAAGTTTAAATTAACACCTAATAAAATGGCAATATGTTCATATAAACGAATATTTGCAAATAGGTATTCCAAAAAACGCCTTCATTTCATTAATAGTCAAATGCATCATTTTGTAATGTTTAATGATAACAAAACAAAGCATTACAAAGCGTAAAATAACCAATATTCAATTACTTATTAGATTTGATGCTTAGAAATAAAAATGCATTAAACCTAACACAAATCATTGCATCGCTGTAATTTTGTTGGAGCGCATCAAATTCATTGGGTTATTTTATTAGTATTTAATTGAAAAATAATGGCAGCCAAAACAGATCAATTTCAATCTCCCGATTATTATTTGTTAGACGAACTCTTAACTGAAGAGCAAAAACTAATCAGGCATTCGGTTCGTAGTTATGTGAAAAAAGAAATTTCTCCCATTATTGAAGACTATGCACAACGTGCAGAATTTCCTATTCAAATAGTTAAGCAATTGGGCGATATGGGATGTTATGGTCCTACTATTCCTGTAAAATATGGGGGAGGAGGATTAGACTATATCAGTTATGGATTGATGATGCAAGAATTAGAGCGCGGCGATAGTGGCATTAGAAGTGCTGCAAGTGTGCAAGGTTCGTTAGTGATGTATCCGATATATGCATATGGATCTGAAGAACAAAAAAATAAATACTTGCAAAAATTAGCCAGTGGAGAATGGTTGGGCTGTTTTGGTTTAACCGAACCCGATCATGGCAGCAACCCTTCTGGCATGTTAACCAAATTAACAGATGCGGGGGATCATTATATATTGAATGGTTCTAAAATGTGGATTAGTAATGCACCATTTGCACATGTAGCAATAGTATGGGCAAAAAACGATTCAGGAGAAATTGTAGGTGTAATTGTTGAGCGAGGAATGAAAGGATTTAGCACACCAACCATACATGGAAAATGGAGTTTGCGCGCCAGTGCCACTGGTGAATTGGTATTTGATAATGTAGTGATTCCAAAAGAAAATATTTTACCAAATATTAAAGGATTAAAAGGACCATTAGGATGCTTGTCAAAAGCGAGGTATGGCATTGCTTGGGGAGCGCTTGGTGCAGCGATGGATTGTTATGATACTGCTTTGCGATATAGCCAAGAAAGAATGCAATTTGATCGACCAATTGGAGGCTTTCAATTGCAACAAAAAAAGTTGGCCGAAATGATCACTGAAATTACAAAAGCGCAATTATTGGTATGGCGTTTAGGCGTATTAATGAATGAAGGAAAAGCAACTGCACAACAAATTAGCATGGCAAAGCGAAATAGTTGCGAAATAGCCACTAATATTGCAAGAGATGCCCGACAGATTCTAGGCGGAATGGGTATTACAGGAGAATATAGCGTAATGCGGCACATGATGAATTTAGAAAGTGTTATTACATACGAAGGCACACACGATATTCATTTATTAATTACGGGGATGGATATCACAGGATTTAATGCCTTTAAATAAATTGGTTTTATGGAAGCAAGTACACCCACTCAAATAAAAATTTTCTTAATAGGAATGATGGGCAGTGGCAAATCTTATTGGACAAAGTATTTATCCAAAAAAATAAAAACAGGCGGATACGATTTAGACTTTATCATTGAGTCTAATGAAGAAAAATCCATTGCCGAAATTTTTGCAGAAGATGGCGAGGATTATTTTCGACAACAAGAAGCGAAAATTTTACGCTGGTTTAAAGAAAAGAAAACTTTTGTACTAGCAACAGGTGGTGGTACGCCATGCTTTAGTGAAAATATTAAATGGATGAACCAACAAGGCTTAACTATTTGGATTGATGAACCCATTGAAGAATTAGTAAAAAGATTGTTACCCGAAAAAGACCATCGACCTTTAATAAAAAATTTATCAAACGAAGCATTGCATGATTTTTTAACCAATAAAAGAAATGAGCGGTTGCCTTTTTATGAACAAGCAAAAATTCATTTAACCAAAGCCGATATCAACGAAAAAACATTTCTAAAAATCATCAAAGAAAATGCAAAATAAATTCATTGTTTCAGCTGCGTTTTTGGGTGCATTAACAGTAGCACTTGGCGCTTTTGGAGCCCATGCATTAAAACAATTGGTTTCAGAACAAGCACTAACCACTTATGAAACTGCGGTGCGGTACCAATTTTATCATGTGTTTGCCTTGGCTATTACAGGGATACTTTATGATAAAAATCCCAACAAACTAATTAGAAATGCGGGTGTTTTTTTTATGATTGGAATAACACTTTTTAGCGGTTCATTATATACACTAACATACATCGCATATTCAGGCAATTCAAGCCTTGTATGGGTAGGTCCTATCACCCCAATTGGTGGACTTTTTTTAATACTTGGCTGGATTCAACTGGGTTTAGGCCTAAAAAGAAGCAACTAATAGTGGAAAACTCCCTTTTAAATCAACAGTTTTGCACATCAGGTAGCCCTTTCATTTTCAGCGCTGTTGCATAGCTTATATTTGTTTTCATGGCCAATAGTTTAAAAAAGAAAACGCCGCCTCCTCCAGATCCAGAACAATTAACTGCCGATAAAGAAGCGCAGGTAACTGTAACTGAAGTTGTAAAGGATGAAAGAACAGGCAAAATAGCAGGTGCAATCAGTTTGCTAACGGCAGGATTTTTGTTTGTGGCACTTACTTCATACCTGTTTTCTTGGCAAGAAGACCAAGACATTGTTCACCAATTTGGGATAAAGATTTTTTCAACTGCAGATATTAAGGTTAACAATTTATTGGGTGTACTTGGTGCTTATACAGCACATCTATTAATTTATAGAGGATTTGGTTTGGCCTCTTATTTATTCTGTACTTTTTTCTTTGTACTAGGAATGAATTTATTATTCGATAAAATCATTTTTAAGGTTTCAAGAAATATCAAATATGTTTTAGTAGGATTATTGGTATTGAGCATGGCTTTTGCATTTGTTACAAGTGGAAGCGAATTTTCTTGGGGAGGTGCAGTAGGTGAAATCATGCGTGATTGGTTTGTAAAATGGTTGGGTAAATTAGGAACAGGAGCGCTATTATTATTAGCAGTCTTTACATATATTATTTGGCGATTTAATCCAAGGTTTGTGTTGCCAGAATGGAATAAAAAATCATCAGATATTATTCCTGTAACAACTGCAAATGAAATGCCTGATTTGGTAGATGACGAGTTGCCTGTATTTAAAGAGTGGAATGAAACACCAACTGAAGCAAAACTTTTTATACATGAAAGTGCTGAAGAACCTTTAAGTAATAACAAACTTAAAAATGATGGATCAGAAGTGGTGTTAGCTGAACCAAATGAAGAAGAACTTATCAGCCCATTAAACCAGTTTGATTTACAAGAAAAAGATATTGCAGCCACAGAAGATTTTACTGAGCCAGAAATACTAATTCCAGTTGTGCCTTATACACCAGTTGTAAAAACGCCTAGTGTAGATTCATTACAAAATGCCGATTTAGAATTAGAAATAAAAGCAGTGCAACAAGTAGAAGAACCCATCAGTTCAAAAGTGGCGGCAGCCATAGGTAGTTTGGCTAGCAAATACGATGTTACACTCGACTTAAAAGACTATAAATATCCCACATTAGATTTATTAGAAACACATGGCAGTGAAAAAATTGTACATGATCCTGCAGAGTTAGAAACGCACAAGAATCAAATTATTGCTACGCTTAAAAACTACGATATAGCCATTCAAAGAATTGCTGCAACGGTAGGACCAACAGTAACACTATATGAGATTGTTCCTGCTCCTGGTGTACGTATTAGTAGAATAAAAAATCTTGAAGATGATATTGCGCTAAGCCTTGCAGCACTTGGGATTCGAATCATTGCGCCAATACCAGGTAAAGGAACGATAGGTATTGAAGTGCCTAATATTCGCAAGAGTGTGGTGAGTATGAAAACTTTATTAGCTTCTGAAAAATTTCAGAATAATAATTTTTCTTTACCTATTGCCATTGGTAAAAAAATCGATAATGAAAACTTTATTGTAGATCTTGCTGCAATGCCACACTTATTAATGGCAGGAGCTACAGGTCAAGGAAAGTCAGTTGGTATTAATACTTTGCTTGTTTCATTATTATATAAAAAACATCCGTCTCAATTAAAATTTGTTTTAGTTGATCCTAAAAAAGTTGAATTGAGTTTGTATCGTGTAATTGAAAAACATTTCTTGGCTAAATTACCTGGCGAAGAAGAGTCAATTATTACCGATACAAAAAAAGTAGTACATACACTCAATGCCTTGTGTATTGAAATGGATAATAGATACGATCTACTAAAAGAAGCAGGTTGTAGAAATATCAAAGAGTACAATGAGAAATTCACTTCTCGAAAACTCAATCCTGAAAAAGGTCACCAATATTTACCATTCATTGTATTGGTAGTGGATGAGTTCGCAGATTTAATTATGACTGCTGGTAAAGAAGTAGAAATGCCCATTGCTCGTTTGGCGCAGTTAGCACGTGCCATTGGTATCCATTTAATTATTGCCACACAGCGTCCTTCAGTTAATATTATTACAGGAACTATTAAAGCCAATTTCCCTGCAAGGGTTGCCTTTAAAGTATCGTCTAAAATTGATAGTAGAACCATTTTAGATGCAGGTGGTGCAGAGCAATTAATAGGTAAGGGAGATATGCTTGTTAGTTATAATGGCGAAATAACACGTTTGCAGTGTGCTTTTGTTGATACGCCAGAAGTAGAAAAGGTTTGTGCATTTATTGGTAATCAAAAAGGCTATCCGCAGGCTTTTCTATTACCTGAATATGTAGACGAAAAAGATTTAGAAGGTAAAGATTTTGATAGTGGCGATAGAGATGCTTTGTTTGAAGATGCCGCAAGACTAATTGTACAAAGTCAAATAGGATCTACATCGCTAATTCAGCGTAGAATGAAACTAGGGTATAACCGTGCTGGTCGATTAATGGATCAATTAGAAGCCGCTGGAATTGTAGGCCCCAACCAAGGAAGTAAGG
The DNA here is from genome assembly GCA_037132335.1 of Sediminibacterium sp. GTDB lineage: Bacteria > Bacteroidota > Bacteroidia > Chitinophagales > Chitinophagaceae > Sediminibacterium. Next base: position 25,549 of record JBAXPJ010000023.1, read on the forward strand.
CCAGAGAAGTGCGATATAAAACTGAAATGGAACTAGAGCAATATTTAGATTCACTAATGTAAATATTGGTTTTGCCGATTTAAACCAAGATCAAACCGATAAGTCGTATTAAGAAATTTGTACGATTGCAATCAAAACAATTGAAGTTGTATATTTGACAAGAATTTACTGGATACTGATTGCTCTAACTAAAAAGTTCCGATGAGAAAAAAAATCTACCTACCATTTGTATTGGCTTTGTTAATGTGTCAATTTGCATTTTCCCAAAACGATCCCAATGCCAAAGCTGTTTTAGACGGCGTAAGTGCTAAAGTAAAAGGATTTAAAGGTATTTCTGCTAGTTTCAGCATTAAGTCAGTTAGTAGCAAAGGAAAGGATAACGGCACCAAAACTGGATCAATCTCCATAAAAGGGCAAAAGTATTTACTCAAACAAGGCAAGAATGAAATCATTTGCGATGGCATAACTATTTACAATTTCGACGGAATTAAAACCATCACCAAATCAACCCTAGAAGAGTCAAACCAAACACTTAGTCCTCAAAATCTATTGTCTAATTTTTACGACAAAGACTTTAATTATAAGCTCATTTCGTCGACAGGTGCTTTTCATGAAATTGAAATGACACCGATTGATAAAAGAAAGAGTTTTTCAAAAGTGAATATTTTTATAGACAAATCGAAAAGTATTATCACCAAAGCAAAAGTGCTAGACAAAAGCAATAATATTTTAGAATTTATTTTAAGTAATTTAAATACCAATGCGGTTTTACCAGATGCTGGCTTCCTTTTTGTAAGAGCTAAGTATCCAAAAGACGCAGAAATACTAGACTAATTTTTAGCCATCATATTCTTAAAGCCATTTGTTTAAAAGCGAATGGCTTTTTTATTATAGCGCCATTATTTAATAAGGAAAGTAATTCCCTCAATAGCCAAATCTGCCTGCTGAAATTCTGCAGTAGTTTCAGTTAAAAAATCTGCAAGATCTTCGTATTTGCTACTAAAATGACCAATCAATAATTTGCCAACTTTCGCTTTATTGGCAATAGCTGCTGCTTGAATAGTAGTTGAATGAAAGCGTTCTGCAGCGCGCAATTCCATGTCTTTTAAATAGGTAGTTTCGTGGTAAAGCAAATTAACTTTTGCTACTTTACTAACTATGGATTCATCATATAATGAGTCTGCGCAAAATGCATAACTACGCGATGGTGTATTTGCAAAACTGACCCATTCATTTTTTACTAGTTCTCCATTTTTTTTCTGGTAGTCTTGTCCATTTTTTATTTGGTCATAAAATGCCGAGGGAATTTCAAATTCCAAACATTTAACACGATCAATTTTTCGGGGCATTTTCTTTTCTTTAAAAATAAACCCCCAACAAGCAATTCGGTGTTCTGTGGCAAAGCACGCCACTGTAAATTTTGGATGGTCTACAATGATTGTTTCGATTTCTAGTGCATGAAATGCTAGTTCATAGGGTAGGATGGTGTTGGCAACACTTAATTGCAAATGAATGATATCTTGAAGTTGCGCCGGACCATAAATATGTAAGATTTGTTTGCGACCCAATAATCCCATGGTGGTGATTAACCCAATTAACCCAAAATAATGGTCGCCGTGTAAATGCGAAATAAAAATATAGCCAATTTTACTCTGACGGATTTTATAACGCGTTATTTGTGTTTGGGTGCCTTCTCCACAGTCAATAAGAAACAATTGGTCATTCAACGTAACCAATTGGCTCGTCGGATGCCGGTTAAAGGCTGGAACTGCTGAATTATTTCCTAAAATGGTTACCCCAAACATGTAAATTGGATTAATATTGATGCAGTAAAAATATTCATAATAAATAACATCTTTAAAAACTTACTAAATACGTGCCAAAATGCCATATTCAATTAAATTGCGCTCTAACCCTAAAAATCGGCACTAAAAATTCGAATATTCTATAATTAATTCACTACTTTTGCAGCCGATAAAAATTAGAAGTAAATTTCCGGAGTCTTTTTAAAAATTTTGAGATGCCTTATTTAACAACAGAAAAGAGAGCAAGTATTTTTGCTGAATTTGGTGGAAAAGCCACTAACACTGGTTCAATTGAAGCACAAGTTGCTATTTTGACTGAACGTATCGTTCAGATTTCCAAGCACTTACAGTCTAACAAGAAGGATTTTTCCACACAACGTGGATTAATGAAAATGGTAGGACAGCGTAAGCGTTTATTGAGCTACATGCAAAAGCACAACCTAACTGGTTACCGTGCCTTAATCGAGAAATTAGGTCTGAGAAAATAATTTTTCAATGATACTTTAGGCTATTCCCAACTGACACATTTGATACGGTTGGGAATAGTCATTTGTATAAATACCTGTTTTCGAGCAAGAATTCCTTTAACAAAGGCAATAAACCACCTAATTTATTTTGGGTAAATTTTACTGCCGAATTACAAAAATAAACCATGTTATCACAACCAACTAGTGTAAAGTTTGACCTTGGCGGTGGCCGCGAAGTAACGCTTGGTACCGGAAAATTGGCCCGTCAGGCCGATGGAGCTGTTACTGTAAGCCAAGGCAATTGCGTTATACTGGCAACCGTAGTTGCCAACAAAGACCCAAAAGAAGGGCAAGACTTTTTTCCATTAAGCGTAGATTACCAAGAGAAGTTTGCATCTGCAGGACGTATCCCAGGATCATTCTTTAAAAGAGAAGCCCGTTTAAACGATTATGAAATTTTAACTAGTCGTTTAATTGACCGTGCCCTACGCCCATTATTTCCAGAAGATTATTTGTGCGATGTACAAGTTCTTGTGAGCTTGATATCTAGCGATAGCGAAATATTACCTGATTCATTGGCTTGTTTAGCCGCTTCAGCAGCACTAGCTGTATCTGATATTCCTGTTAAAGAAATTATTAGTGAAGTGCGTATTGCCCGTGTAAACGGTGTATTTATAGTGAATCCAACTAGAACTGAATTAGCTGCTTCCGACCTAGAATTTTTAATTGCTGCTACCGAGAAAAACCTAATGATGGTGGAAGGTGAAGCAAAAGAATGTGCTGAAGCCGATTTAGTAAAAGCCTTACAATTGGCACATGATGCTATCCGTATTCAAATTAAAGCACAAGCAGATTTGCGTGCGCAATTAGGAATTACGGCTGTTCGTGACTACAAAAAACCACCGCAAGACGAAGCAGTTAACGAAAAAGTAATTGCATTCGCAAAGCAAAGAGTATATGATATTTCAAGAAAAGGATCTGCTAAAAACGAACGTTCAGACGCTTACGCTCAATTAAAAGACGAATTGATTGCTAGCTTAGGAACAGAAATTACAGACCTAGAAAAGAAATTGGCTAAAAAATATTACGAAGACCTTAAATGGGAAGTAGTTCGCGATATGATGCTCGAAGATCGTATCCGTTTAGACGGTCGTCAATTAGACGAAGTGCGTCCTTTGGCTATGGAAACTGAGCCATTACCAACCCCACACGGTTCTGCATTATTTACAAGAGGCGAAACACAATCTTTAACTACCGTAACATTTGGAACTAAGTTAGACCAGTTGTTAATGGAAACCGCCAACAAATCAGACTACAGCAATTTCATTTTGCATTATAATTTTCCACCGTTTTCAACTGGTGAAGTTAAAATGATGCGTGGAGTAGGTCGTAGAGAAGTTGGTCATGGTAATTTAGCCATGCGTAGTTTAAAGCAAATGATGCCGGGTTCTGAATATGCTTACACCGTTCGTATTGTGAGTGATATTTTAGAAAGTAACGGTTCTTCTTCAATGGCTACTGTTTGTGCTGGTTCTCTAGCATTAATGGATGCAGGTGTGCCAATTCCTAAACACGTAAGTGGTGTTGCAATGGGTTTAATTACTCGCGGCGATGGAAAATATGCTATCCTAACAGATATTTTAGGTGATGAAGATCATTTAGGTGATATGGATTTTAAAGTTACTGGTACCCGCGATGGTATCTGTGGCGTACAGATGGATATTAAAGTAGACGGATTGAGCATGGAAGTGATGATGGAAGCATTAGAGCAAGCACGCAAAGGTCGTTTACACATTTTAGATGCTATGTATGATTGTATTCCTGCTGCTCGTTCAGAAGTGAAACCACATGCACCTAGAATGGTTAAATTAATTATCGACAAAGAATTTATTGGCGCTGTGATCGGACCAGGTGGTAAAGTCATTCAAGAAATTCAACGCGAAACTGGTACAACTATCAATATTGAAGAAGTTGGAAATACTGGTGAAGTAAGCATTTTCTCTGCATCAAAAGAAGCAGTTGAAAAAGCAGTTGCTTGGGTTAGCGGTATTACTGCAGTTCCAAAAGAAGGCGAAATCTATGAAGGTCCTATCAAGGGGATTAAAGAGTTTGGTGCTTTCGTTGAATTCATGCCAGGAAAACAAGGCTTATTGCATATCAGTGAAATTAGTTGGTCTCGTTTAGAAACGATGGACGGCTTGTTCAAAGAAGGCGATGTAGTTAAAGTGAAATTGGTAGGAGTTGATCCTAAAACAGGCAAATTTAAATTAAGCCGTAAGGTATTAATGCCAAGACCCGAATTCAAACCAAGAGCAGCTCATGAAGCAGGTTCTGAAGATGATGGTTCGGCCAACAATGCTTAATAGAAATAGTTAAGAATATACAATGGCCTGTGAAAACGGGCCATTTTCTTTTTACCGAATTAGATAATATGTCATCTACTATTCAAATTGATATTCAAATTACCGATGAAGCAGTTGGTGAAACACTGATTGCTTTATTGTCAGAAATTGGTTTTGATGGATTTGAAGAATTACCCAATTTATTAAAGGCCTTTATTGCCGAAGCTGATTTCAACAATGAATTGCTTAATGAAGTTTTAGGCAATCATGTCTATACAAAGTCAACTATTGAAAAACAAAATTGGAACCTATTATGGGAATCGAATTTCGAACCCGTTCAGGTAGCTGATTTTGTAGGTATTAGGGCTTCTTTTCATCCGCCAATTGAAGGTGTGGCACACGAAATAATTATTACCCCAAAAATGAGTTTTGGAACCGGCCATCATGCAACGACTTATTTAGTAATGGAAGCGATGCAGGCACTTGATTTTAAAGGTAAAACAGTCTATGATTTTGGTTCAGGAACAGGTATTCTAGCCATACTAGCAGAAAAGTTAGGAGCCGAAAAAATACTAGCAGTAGATAACGACGACTGGTGCATTGAAAATAGTATTGAAAATATTGTCATTAATCATTGCCAACGAATTACTATTGAAAAAGTCAGCACAGCTGAGTCTAATACGCAATACCAACTGATTTTAGCGAATATCAACAAACACATTATCATTGAAAATATTAGCTATCTTGAGCAGGCTTTAGCAAAAGGGGGCACTATTTTATTGAGTGGACTTTTAGTTGAAGACCAATCCGATATCCTAAAATTAGGCCAAGATCTTGGCTGGAAACACCAATTAACTACCCAAAGAAATGGGTGGATTATGCTTCAATTTATATCATAACCTTGTCAATAATGATAGGGTTATATACCGATTAAGCTGCTGGTTCCTTATATTTGAATTTCAAAAAATCAATCCCCGGTCTATGAACGAGGTGCTTTTAACTGTTTTGGCTTATTTAATTGGTTCTATTCCTACCTCAGTATGGATTAGTAAATCGAAGTTTAATATAGACATTCGAGAATATGGTAGTGGGAACGCTGGAGCCACCAATACTTTCAGGGTATTAGGTTCTAAATGGGGGTCTATTGTTATGTTGGTGGATGTGTTAAAAGGCGTTGTTGCCACTTCATTATATATCGTTTTGCCTTACTATTTATCACACGAACTAGCGCGTACTAATTTAATGATTGGCCTAGGACTCGCTTCGGTGATTGGCCATATTTTTCCAATTTGGGCAAATTTTAGGGGAGGAAAAGGGGTTGCTACTTTGCTTGGTATGGCCGTGGCTATTCAACCAATTGTTGCGCTTTGTTGTATTGGGGTGTTTTTAATTGTATTATACTTAACCCGCTTTGTTTCTTTAAGTTCTATGTTAGCGGGCGTATCATTCATGATATTTATACTCTTTATCTTTAATGAAAAGGAAACACTTTACCGAGTTTTTGCCGTATTAGTAGCTTTAATGGTGGTGCTCACTCACCAAAAAAATATAGGAAGGATCTTAAAAGGAACCGAAAGTAAAGTACCCATTTTCAAATCGCGCGATAGAAGAAAGCAAAAGCGCATGGAAAGCGAGGACTGATATATCATAAATAATACATACAACAGCATCATAAGGCATTGGCCTCCAAGTATTTCACTAAAAAGGAAAAGATAGTGCTGCTTGAATTAGTATTAGCGATTACAATTTTTTAACTTTGCAACTCTTATTGTTCCACCGAATTTTTCTTTTAGGCATGTCGAATCAAAGTTTGTTTGAAAAATTACAGTTGAAAGACGAAAAGAATCTCTTGATTCAAGGTATTCCTTCGTCTATTGAAAAACAGTTTGCAAAACTTACGTATGCAAAAAATATCACCCCATTGCTCAAAAGCAAAAAGGTTGATTTTGCCTTGGTATTTGCACTCAGTCAACAACAACTGAATAATGTATTGCGTGAGGTTTTTCCAGCACTAACTTCAGAAACTAAATTATGGGTGTCTTATCCTAAAACTTCTAGTAAAATAGTTAGTGATTTAAATAGAGATTGTAGTTGGGATTTCTTAATAAAAAACGAATACGAATCAGTAAGGCAGATTGCTATTGATAATGTATGGAGTGCGATTCGATTTAAAAAGATTGACACTATTCCAAACAAGGATCGCAGTTTTTCTGAAATTAAAAACCTCGACTTACAAGAAGGGGAATTTGAAAAAAGATTAGTAGTGCCACCTGCAGAATTGGGTAGTATGTTTTTAAAACACAAAGAAGCACAGTCCTTTTTTACATCTTTGTCTTTTTCAAATCAAAAAGAATATGTAAGCTGGATTGAGGCAGCAAAAAAAGAAGATACTAGAAAACGCAGACTAGAAACAGCACTCGAAAAATTATTAGCAGGAAAGAATAATCCAACCGAAAAATAATTTGAATATTGTATAAAATTAAAAGCGCCTTCATAGAAAAATGAAGGCGCTTTTTTTTAATTAAAACACACTAAATTATTTCATAATCACTGTGCCCAATTGCTGGGTAATATTTCGTTCAATTTCTTTTAGGTGTTGGTGTAATTCAATCAGCCGCATTTGTTCTTCTAATGGTGCAAATTCCATATCACGTTGATTTTCTTCGAACATTTTTTTTATCTTCCGAAGCTTATAAAAATTCACACTCATCAATACGTCTTGTTGGCTAAGGTCTCTGTTTAAAATATTCATGCCTTCCATTACTTCATCCCAATTTTGACTTAATTCAGAATTAGACATAGTGATATGAATTACTAGGTTTCTCAATTTTTCATTGGCATGGTATAACATTGATTTTGCAGTAGGTTCTAAGCCTTGTGCATACATGTTTTTATAGGTATCAAACAACTCTTCTAATTCGGGATTGTCAAAATGAAATTGTTCTAATTCTTCGAAGATATAATCGGCCATTAATTTGGTGTCATCCCATTGACGTAAACCAAATTCTAACAATACTTTTATGATATTTCTTTCGTGGGCTTCGTCTTTATTAAAAAGTAATTGTTGGTCGTCTAAAACATCTTCTGGTTGACCCTGATTTATTTCATTGAAACTTGTTTGGTCAGTAGCTTGTTTTTTTTCTTCTTTAGTTAGTTTGTCGCGTTTAAGTTTGTTAACCAAATTGGTTAATCCTAATTCGTCAATTTTTAACATCCCAGCACACTGTCTAATATAGTCTTGTTGACGTGTAAAGTCTTCTGCTTTATTTAATTTGCTAATCGTTTCTGCAACTTGGTTTACTACCACACTTTTGCGAGACACATCATTGCCCGCTTCCTTCAACATTACTTCTAACTGAAATAAAATAAAATCTTTTTTATTTGCAGCAATGAATTCATTGAAGGCGGTAACACCCACTTTGTTTACATAACTATCAGGATCTTCATTGTCGGGGATAAGCACTAAGCGCACATTCAATCCTTCTTCTAAAGCCATGTCTAATCCACGAAGTGCGGCTTTAATTCCTGCGCTATCGCCATCGTAAATTATGGTAAGATTATTAGTGTATTTTTTAACCAATCTTAATTGGTCTACTGTTAAAGAAGTACCACCACTCGCTACTACATTTTCAATACCTGCTTGGTGTAAACTAACTACATCGGTATATCCTTCAACCAATAAACATTCATTTGCTTTATCAATCGCAAGCCTTGCAAAATAAGAGCCGTATAGAATTTTACTTTTTACATAAATTTCATTTTCTGGCGTGTTAATATATTTGGGTCCGCGGTCTGATTTACCAATTACGCGCGCACCAAATCCTATAACCTTTCCAGAATTATTATGAATAGGAAAAATAATTCTTCCCCTATAATTATCTGCTAATTCATTGTTGCTACGGAGCGCAACCAAACCGGTTTTAGGAAGTATTTCTGGATTAAATTGGTTGGCTAATAATGCTTTTGTTAAAGCATCTTTTATATCTGGATTAAAACCAATTTGAAATTTTTCAAGTACTGCATTTCTAAATCCTCTTTCTTGTAAATAGGAGAGCGCAATATTTTTTCCTTCTTCTGTTTCAGTTAACTGTGTTGTAAAGAATTTTTGTGCAAAATGATTGATGGCAAATAAACTATCGGCTGTTTGATTTTGCAGTTTTTGTTCGGGGCTTGATTCGCTTTCTTCTATTTCAATATTGTAACGAGCCGCCAGCCATCTTAACGCTTCAACATAACTGTATTTTTCGTGCTCCATTAAAAATGTAATGCTGTTGCCACTTTTGCCACAACCAAAACATTTAAAAATTTCTTTTGCAGGAGATACGGTAAAGGAAGGAGATTTCTCGTTATGAAATGGACACAATCCTAAGTAATTAGTGCCTCGTTTTTTCAGTTTCACAAATTCGCCCACCACATCCATGATGTCAATCTGATTGGTAATCTGTTGTATGGTGTTTGGAGAAATCATTCAGCGTAAAGATAAAATCTTTCGGCTTAGGTTTGAATTTTATTCGGGCACATAAAAAAAATGAGCCCGTTTTTAATTTTCTATTAAATTTATCCATGCTAAAAAGAGAAAGGCAGGCTTATATACTGCAACAAATCAATATTCATAACAAAGTATTAAGTTCAGACCTTAGTGTGCACCTAGAAGTATCGGAAGATACTATTCGCCGTGATTTACAGGAACTTTCAGAACAGGGGAAACTCATAAAAGTACATGGGGGAGGGCTGTCTAAATCCTTTCATTTTACATTAGAACCCAATCCAGTATACTCTTTACCAGAAAAGAAAGTAATTGCTTTTAAAGCACGTAACTTAATTAAAGATGGGATGTTTGTTTTATTAACTGGCGGAACAACTATTTTAGAACTAGTAAAATCTTTACCCGACGAATTGAATGCCACATTCATTACAGTTAGTTTACCCATAGCCCTTGCACTACTAAATCATCCTAATTCAGAAGTGATATTTTTAGGTAATCGCTTGCTTAAAAACGCTCAAATGTCGGTTGGTGCCGAGGTTGTGTTACGATTACAAGAAATTAAAGCCGATATCTGCTTTTTAGGAACCAATAGTATTGATGCCAATTTTGGTATTACCGATATGGAATGGGAAATTATTGAAGTAAAAAAAGCAATGATTAAAAGTGCCCAAAAAACGGTTTCACTAGCCATCTCAGAAAAATTAAATAGTATCCAAAGATTACAAGTTTGTAAAACCCAGGATGTGGATATCCTGATCACTGAATTAAATCCTACGAATCAAGTTTTAGTACCTTATTTGGGTAAAGTGGCACAAATTTTATAATTACTTAACATTAAATGATTGGTGCTCAGTCAACTGATTCAAGTAACGAGTTTAATTTGTGCAGTTATATGCGGTTTTTGGCATATTTAATCCATTAAAAATGCAAGTTTGCCTAAATGTTTAAAAATATATTCGTTTATATGCCATACAAATTTTAACATTGTGCTATGATTTCTTCTAAAATTTGAGTTGTTTTCTATTTTGCGGTTTTTTGCGTAAAAAAAAGGAAAACACCATGCAATGTTTTAGCGGGTTGATATGTCCTAGTATTTGGAACTTGAAGTTTTAAAAAAAGGTCAGTACTAAATGAATAACGAAAACAAAAAAATTCTTATGAGAAAAATTGCTTCTTTGATGAAAGTAGTCGTTCTACTACTTCTCATTTTCTCGTTGCCTTCTTATGGGCAAAGCCAAACTGTATCCGGCACTGTGCAGGATGCCGATAAAAAAACACCATTGGCGGGTGTTACAATTAAAGTTGTGGGAACTACCACAACTGCCCAAACAAATGATAAGGGCGCATTTACAGTAAAAGCCACTAAAGGCCAATCCCTATTAGTAAGTTATATAGGTTTTGAAACCAAAAAAGCCGATGTTACTGGTTCTAGCATGACAATTCTTTTGAAAAGTTCTGTTGCAGAATTAGACGAAGTAGTTGTTGCGATGGATATCAAACGTAAATCGAGAGATTTGGGTTATTCAACACAAGTAGTTAAAGGAGATGAAATTAAAGAAACACAACGTGAAAGTTTTGTAAATGGTTTGCAAGGTAGAATTGCCGGTGCTACTATTACTTCAACTTCTGGTGTACCTGGAGCTTCTTCAACTATTGTATTGCGTGGATTTAACTCAATGTCTTTAAACAACCAACCTTTATTTGTAATTGATGGGGTTATTAGAGATAACTCAACAATTGATGCGGTTGCTGTTGTACCAGCTGCAGCAGGTCAAAGTAATACATCGAATGACTTTACCAATAGAATTTCTGATATCAATCCAAATGATATTGAATCAATCACTGTATTGAAAGGACCAGAAGCAACGGTTTTGTATGGTAGTTCTGCTAGTAATGGAGCGATTGTAATTACAACTAAACGTGCAAAAATTACTGTTGGTAAAAGATTAAACGTGAACTACGACAATAGTTTCCGTATGCAATCTTTACAAAATATTCCATCTGTTTACAATGGTTTCCAACAAGGAACCAATGGTAATGCATCTACCGGAACTTTTTCTGCTTTCGGTCCTGCAATGAATGCTTCTACACCAATCTATGATAACGTAGGTAACTTCTTTAAAACAGCTTTTGGACAAACCCAAAACTTAGGTGTTGATTTTGGAACGGCAAAGTCTAGTTATAGAGCGAGTGGATCTTATTACGATCAAACTGGGGTTGTTCCAAATACCCGTTTACAAAGAATCAATTTCCGTTTAACCAATAATACAAAAATTGGTAAACATTTAGATATCACACCTTCTATTGCTTACAGTAATAGTAGTAATGATAAAGCCATGAAAGGTTCTGGTGGTTATTTATTGAACTTGTTTTTGTGGCCATCAACTGATGATGCACGAAATTTTCAATTGGCAAATGGGCATAAAAGATATTTAGTAAATACTACCGCAAACAATCCTGCAGACGATGCTGGTTTAGGAACTATTTCTGAAACAGATAATCCGTTTTTTGCTGCTAATAGAAACGTATCAAAAGATAAAACCAATAACTACGAAGCTAATTTAGCCATCAACTATAACCCACTTCCTTGGTTAACAGTTGCAGGAAGATTTGGTTACAACAATTATAATACAGAAGGTTTCCAATACCGTGATCCAGAATCTGCTTCACAATCTTCTATGGCTAATAAAGGTCAATTAGATAATTATTGGGTTAAAACAACTACTTATAACCATACTGTATCTGCTACCGCTAGAAAAGCATTTGGCAAATTCAATACACGTTTAACGGTTGGTACTCGTTGGAGTCAAGCTGAATCACAATCTTTTGGTGTATCAGGAACATTTGATAGCACAAGAGGATTTGATAGTAGTAGTACTGGTATTGCAACAAGAACGCGTTTGGCTAGGTCAACACTTTATGGTACAGGTCAATGGAATATCCGTAAAAACTATCAAGTAGCTGAGTTTGCAGAAGCAACTATTAGTTATAATAACTTGATTTTCTTAACAGGTTCTATGGCTTTTGAATCATCTTCTGTATTACCTGCAGCTAACAGAAACTATAGTTATCCAGGAGGAAGTTTGAGTGTGATTATGAGTGATATCATACCTGCTTTGAAAGGTGGCTTACTAAGTTATTGGAAATTGAGAGGATCTTTAGCATCTACGGCTAGGCTCCCAGATCCATATTCTAATCAGTCGAATTTTGTTCCAACAGTTACAAGTGCAAATACACCGCCAACAACTGGAACTTTAATTCCTTCTCCTTTACAATATGCATTTACCAATGCAAATCCAGATTTGAAACCTGAAACACAAAATACTTATGAAGTAGGTACTGAGTTAAGAATGTTTCATGATGTGGTGACTTTGGATGGTGCTTATTATAATACATTGGCATTAAACCAAATTGCACAAGGATTTAGAGCAAGTTATGGTACTGGATTTGTATTAAATACACAAAACAATTCAAGTGTACGTAACCAAGGTATTGAAGTGTCAATGGGCATTAAAGCAATTCGCAAAAAGGATTTTGAATGGAATATCCAATTCAACTTAAACCATATGTGGAATAAGGTTTTGGCAATTCCTTTACCTATTGATATTGCAGGTGCCGATTATTATGATGCATCTACTTGGTTATATGGTAATGCAAGAGGTGGTTTGCGTCCTGGTTATTCTACTGGTACAATTACTAGTGCTGGATATAAGCGCCAAGATTTAACCCCAACTGGAGCTAACGGTTTATTGCCAAATGATGGTGCTATTTTAGTTGACCCACTTACAGGTTTGCCATTAAATGATGCAACCTTCCGTGTAAGAGGCGATAGAACTGTTTGGTTAACTTTAGGTACAATAAACAGGTTCAGATACAAAGATTGGAACTT
>JBAXPJ010000024.1:0-38314 GCA_037132335.1 Sediminibacterium sp.
AAGCCAAGTTTGTCTTTAGAAACCGGATTAAAAGCACTTGAAATAGGGTCTCAGTTTTATGATTTACAATTAAGGCAATTGGTTGGTCATATTTTATTTGAACAAAAAAAGTATAACGAAGCGCTGGTTTATCTAAAAAAATATGTAACTGCTACGCCAAAAGTTAGGAGAGAAGATTTATATGAATTGTCTTACTGCTATTACGAAGCATCTAACTGGACAATGTCTATAGATGGCTTTAAACAGCTAAGTAGTGGAGATGATTCATTGGCGCAGAATAGTATGTACTTATTGGCTAATGCGTATTTAAAAACAAATGACAAACACAATGCGCGCAATGCATTTTTATTTTGTGCGTCTAATAACAGTAATGGTGTTCAAAAAGAAGTGGCTAGTTACATGTATGCCAAGCTTTCTTACGAATTAAACTTTTTAGATATTGCTCTAAAATCTTTACAAAATTTTATAAACAAATATCCGCGCTCAACTTCCATTGCCGAAGCCAAAGAGATACTGGTTAGTACATTGGTGAATTCTAGTAACTTCAAAGAGGCTTTAGTTATGTTTCAGCGAATAACAGATAGGAGTGATGCTTTGCAAAAAATCTATCCTGCTATTTTACTAGGTAGGGCCGTTGAAATGATTAATGACCAAGACTTACCACAAGCAGATTCTTTATTATCTATTGTCATGTCTTTGCCAAATAATGCCCAGCAATTATCTGTTAGTTGTTTTTGGCGTGGTGAAATTGCTTATCGCTCCAATAAAATTGATGAGGCTATTGTTTACTTTTTAAATTTCTTAAAAAATCCAAAAAACAATGGACAGGCATCGTTGGTGAATGCGCATTATAATTTAGGCTACTGTTATTTAAAGAAAGAAAACTATAATGCTGCTAAAGACCAATTTGAGCAAGTTGCTTTTAATGTTACAAATAAATCTTTGGTAACAGAACAAGATGCGTACATAAGGTTGGCCGATTGCGATTTTATGCGTAAAGACTTTAAACACGCAATAGTTAAATACGATCAAATAATTAATTGGAATAGTTCAATGGCCGATTATGCTTGGTATCAAAAAGCCATTATTCTTGGAGCGATGAACAAGTCGGCAGATAAAATTCAATTGCTTCAGCAGTTTCTTCAAAACTTTCCAAAATCTGGTTTACGCATGGATGTAAACTTAGAAATTGCCAATACTTATTTGGCTAATGAAAATTATGAATTGGCTATTCCGCCTTTGCACAAATTATTAGGCGATAAAGAGGCCGAGGCAATGCATCCGCAAGCCTATTTAAAATTAGGTGTGGCTTATTTTAATTTAGAAAAAAATGAAGCATCATTAACCTATTTTAAACAACTAGTGGCAGCTTACCCCAATGCACAAGAAAGCAATGATGCCATTGAATATATTAGAACCTTATTTATTACACGCCAACAGCCTGGAGATTATGTGGCGTTTATGCATGACAATGGACGAGACATATCTACAGCAGAAGCAGATTCATTAAGTTATAAATCGGCTATGTTGCGCTATGAGGCAAAAGATTTTGCTGCCGCTAAACAAGGCTTTGCAGATTATGTAAAGGCTTTTGCACAAGGAAAATATTTTATTGAAGCCAATTATTTTTGTGCAGAAATTGAATTAACCAATAAAGCAAATAACGAAGCGCTTACATATTATTTAAATGTTGCTGCAAAAGCACCTAATAAATATGCTGAAAGAAGTTGTTTGCAAGCAGCAAGAATTTATTATTTCGATCAAAAAGATTATGCCAATGCGGCTTTGTATTTTGCCCAATTAAAAACACTAGCTACCCAACAAGAAAATACATTAGAAGCCATGCGCGGCTTATTGCGTTGCCAGTTTAAAACCCAACAATGGCAGAACGCAGCACCCAATGCGGCAGAGTTATTGTTAGAGAATGGTATTGCCAACGACGATAGAATGATGGCTAGTTTGGTAGTTGCCAAAAATAACCAGTTGACTAATAATTTCGAGCAAGCAATGACTGCTTATAAACAAGTGATTGCTGCCGGACGTTCTGAATATGCGGCTGAATCGCAATATAGGATTGCTGAAATTTTATTGCAACAACATAAATTAACCGATGCAGAGAAAACAGCTTTTGAGGTGATAAAGAAATGGGGCTCTTATGATTTATGGGTTGCCAAAAGTTATTTGCTTTTAGGAGATATTTATTTTGAACAAAAAGATTTGTTTAATGCAGAAGCTACGTTTAAAAGTATTGTTGAAAATGCAGTAATAGCAGATGTGAAGAAAGAAGCACAAACTAAATTAGATCTGGTGCTAGTAGAAAAAAACAAAACAAATAAAATTGAACAACAGTAAAATAAACTATATGTATCCGATGCTAAAAAAAATGCTACTGTTGTTATGTTTGATTAGTTGCTCGAATATTATTTTGGCACAAACCAAACATAAGAAAAAAGCGGCAACACAAAAAACTTCAACAAAGAAAAAATCAAAAGCTGCTTCAAAAAAAAGCAAAAAAACTACAAATAAGCAACCTGATAAAAAAGCAGTTGCAACTGATGTAGTGCCAAATAATACTACGGCTATTGTTACTGCCGCTACTATATCGCGTGCTGCTTTAACAGATACTAGTAATCCTAAAGAAGTTTTAATTACTTCTTCCTTTAAACCTTCCTTAAGGAATGCAGCCAAAATTAATTTTTCGGCAACGACACCATTTGTTGATACTACAAAACTGATACTCAGTTACCGTGTTCCTTCGCAGAACTTATTTTTTTCGTATCAGCCAGTTCCAATAAAACCTTTGGCACTAGCCGCCGACTCTGCTTATGCTTGGCAGAATAATCAATATTTGAAATTAGGTTTTGGAAATTTTAGTACGCCTTATGCGCAACTTGGTTTATCATTTGGAGATGGAATTAATCGAATTATTTCTGTTAATGCGCAACATGTGTCCTCTAAAGGGAATATTAATTTTCAAGAGTTTGCTAAAACTGATATTGCAGTAGCTACAATTTTTAACACACCAGATCATTTGTCGTATACTGGTAAAGCAAGTTATAATAATAGCACCCAATATTTATATGGGTTTCAGCCTAGTACACTTAATTTTTCTAAAGACAATTTATTACAAGCATTTAATACATTTGGGGTTGAATTTGGTGTTGAAAATACTGTTCCAACTGCTGCTGGTTTAAATTATCATCCAGAAATTAAAGCCATTTATTTTTCGGCAAATGGTAAAGCAAACGAAACGAATTTAATTGTAGCTGCGCCATTTTCTAAAACCTTCGACAATATATTTAATTTGTCAATGGGCTTAAATGCAGATATTGCTACCTATAATAATACTACTAATACAAGAGCGCTTCAGTTTAACAATAATGTGTTTTTTATCAATCCATCCATTGGGGTTAAAAAGCCAAACTTAACTATCAACCTTGGTGTTTCTCCAACATGGAACAAACAGCAATTTTCTATGTTGCCTAATATTTCTGCTGAAGCAAAAATTAAAGCATCTAATATTAGTGTTGAATTGGGTTGGCTAGGTTCTTATCAAGTGAATAGTTTACGCACAATTGCTGGCATCAATCCCTTTATTGAAATACCTAATTCTAATATTTTAAATACTAAAATTACAGAGCAGTACCTTGGGTTTAAAGGATCTACTGGTAATCATTTAAGTTTTAATGCCAGACTGTCTTTATTGCAATTATTTGATCAGCCATTATTTATGAATAATAATACAGATGGAAAGACTTTTAATGTAGTCTATGACCAAAAAATACAAGCCATAAAATTACATGCCGAAGCCGCTTACCGTGAACAAGAGAAATTATCTGTAATAGGTGCCTTAAATTTATTTGAATACAGTAGCCTAACCAATTACGAAAAAGCCTATGGCTTAATTCCTATGGAAGTTTCGGGTACTTTTAAATGGAAGATGCTCAAATCAGTAGATGTTAAGGCAGAGGCAATTTTAAGAGATGGATCGGCATTTTTAAGCAAATCTTTACAATCCAGTAAATTGACACCTTCGGCTGATATTAATTTTGGAGCCAATATTAAATTGCTTCCACAACTAAGTTTTTGGCTTCAAATGAATAACTTATTGAATAATACCTATCAACGTTGGAACCAATATGAAGTTTTAGGATTCAATGTTTTGGGAGGAGTTGTATATTCGTTTAAGTAAATCGATTATTTCATGTACCAATACTTGTTAAAATACCTTGTTTTACACAAAAACTTAGCGATTCCTAAGTTGGGTGTTTTTTCAATGGAAGCGTTGAGTGCCGAGATTGATAGCACCAATCATTTAATGTATCCTCCTTCACAAATTGTTCGTTTCAAACAAGATACTGTGGTAGCTGATAGACATTTTTATGATTTTTTAGTACGTGAAACTGATAAAGATTTAGTGGATGTTATGAATGAGTTACATGCATTCTCTCAACAAGTATTACAAGAAGTACAAACAATAAGCGGGGCTGTTTTACAAGGTATTGGAACGCTTAAAAAAGACAATGATGGACTGTTTATATTTATACCTGAACGTCCGCTAGACTATTTATTTAAACAAGTGTCTATTGATAAATCTATTTCTTTGGCAGTAAATACTACTCAAGACGCTACTATTGAAACAACTACTGTATTAGAAGGAGAGGCTTTAACCGATTTTTTAGGCCAAGCAAATGATGGAGAAGTCACTGATAATTGGTGGGTGTATGCTATTGCCTTACTCTTGTTGGGTGTTGGTGCATTGTTGTTTTATTATGTTTAACGCCATTTTTTTTATACGATGAACGAACATTCAATTTATTATGCTAACTGTCCGGCTTGTGGAAGTGCTGCTATTCAAAACCAAATTCAAGCAATTGATTATACAGTAAGTAAAGAAATTTTTGATATTTGGCATTGTAATAATTGCAGTCTTAGATTTACACAATCAATTCCAACAGCTGCTAATATTGGGTCTTATTATCAATCGGCTAATTATGTATCTCATTCCGATACACAAAAAGGTTTAATACATCGTTGCTATCATTTGGTACGTTCTCATACACTAAATACAAAAAGAAAACTGGTTCAAAAAGTAACTGGTTTAAATACGGGTGCTTTATTAGATGTTGGTGCAGGTACAGGTGCGTTTTCAAAAACCATGGAAAATGCAGGTTGGTCTGTAACAGGTTTAGAACCAGATGATACTGCCAGAAAAAATGCTTTTCAAATTAATAAGATAGATTTAAAATCTCCAGAAACCATGTATGATATGCAAGGCGAAAGCTTTGATGCCATTAGTTTATGGCATGTATTAGAACATGTGCACGATTTACACGGATATTTAGACCAGTTCCATCATATATTAAAACCTGCTGGTAAATTAATCATTGCAGTACCTAATTATACTAGTTATGATGCTAGTTATTATGGGGCTTATTGGGCTGCTTATGATGTGCCTAGGCATTTGTATCATTTCTCTCCAGCTAGCATAGAACAGCTAGCAAACCAAAAAGGATTTACACTTAATCGTATTCAACCAATGTGGTTTGATAGTTTTTATGTTGCTATGTTAAGTGAGCAATATAAAAACGGAAAGAATAATTTATTGGCTGCTGTTTGGGTAGGATTAGTGTCTAATTTTAAAGCAGTATTCAACAACAAAAAAGCAAGTTCTGTTATTTATATTTTGAGTAAAAAATAAGGCTAGTTAAATTTTATTTCAAACAAAGAAGGCCAATTTTTTCCAGTAACATAAAATGTTTTTGTTGTTGGATTATAGGCAATGCCATTAAGCACATTACTATCTGAAGTATCTGGTTGGTGGTTCTTTTTTAAGATATCTGTTAGGTCTGCAATGCCTTCTACCAAACCAGTTTGCACATTAATTTTAATAATAGAATTGGTTTCAAAAATATTGCCGTACAAATAACCATCTACATATTCCAACTCATTAATCATTGATACATAACCGTTGTTGTTTACTACACCCAATGTGCGTTCAATTTTAAAAGTTTCGGGATTTACAAAATAAATATTACTACCTCCTGTATCTATAATTAAATACTTTCCATCGGTTGTCATTCCCCATCCTTCGTATGGCCATTCAAACTCTTGAGGGAGTTTTTTAAAATTCATATCGTACACAAATACTTTGTGTTCTTGCCAAGTTAATTGATAAATTTTATTGTTGATAACACTAATGCCTTCTCCAAAAAACTCAGGAGCTAGTGAAATACTTTTTTCTGATTTTCCGTTCGCCAATTTGATTTGCAATAATTTGCTTTGACCTTTTTGTCCGGTGCTTTCTAATAAATGTCCATCTAACCAAATTAAACCTTCGGTAAAGGAACTTGTATCGTGCGGATAAATATTTAAAACAGTATAACTTAAATTAATAGGGGCAGTAATAGCACTTGTAGTTGTTGTGCTATTGTTTTGATCGGTATTATTACAAGATGCAAATAAAAACATCCCTATAAATAACAAGGCCAGTCTATTCATCAGATAAATTTTATACATTAAATCTAAAATGCATTACATCGCCGTCTTTTACAATGTATTCTTTTCCTTCAATACGTAAACGACCATTTTCTCTGCAAGCCGCTTCACTGCCGTATTTTACAAAGTCTTCGTAGGCAATTACTTCAGCCTTAATAAATCCTTTTTCAAAATCGGTATGGATAACGCTTGCTGCTTGTGGTGCTTTCCATCCTTTGTGAATTGTCCATGCACGAACCTCTTGTACACCTGCTGTAAAATAGGTATCTAAGTTTAATAATTTATAGGCAGTTCTAATTAATCGATTCAAAGCAGGTTCGGTCATTTTATATTCTTCCATGAACATTAGCTTGTCGTCTTCGGCTTCCATTTCGGCAATTTGTGCTTCAATATTGTTACACATTACAATCATTTCAGCGCCTTCTGCAGTAACAGCGGCTTTGAGCATTTCCGAAAATTTATTACCAGTATGCATACTTGCTTCGTCTACATTGGCAACATATAAAACAGGTTTATCGGTCAATAAAAAAAGATCTGCAACTACTGCATTGTCTTCTTTACTTAATCCTAATGAATGAATGCTTTTGCCTTTTTCTAAATGTAGTTTACAACGGTTAAGCACTTCAAATTCTGCTTTAGCTTTTGTATCGCTACCAACCCTTGCTAGTTTTTCTACACGGCTCCATTTGCGTTCAACACTATCCAAATCTTTTAACTGCAATTCTGTATCAATAATTTCTTTATCACTTACTGGATTGATAGCACCTTCTTCGCGCAATACATTTTCGTCTTCAAAACAACGAATAACATGAATAATGGCATCAACTTCGCGAATATTGGCTAAGAATTTATTACCCAAACCTTCGCCCTTACTTGCGCCACGAACCAAACCGGCAATATCCACAATTTCTAATTGGGTAGGCACGGTTCTGTTTGGGAGCACCAATTCGGCCAATTTAGCCATACGCTCGTCTGGCACGTCTACCAAGCCCACATTGGGTTCTATAGTACAGAAACGATAATTGCTAGCTTGTGCTTTTGCACTAATGCTCACTGCGTTAAAAAGGGTTGATTTTCCTACATTGGGTAATCCCACAATTCCTGCTTGTAATGCCATATCGAAAAAATTTGAGCCGCAAATATAGCTTGAAATGCCGGTTGACGATAGATTTGCCCTGCAAGTTTAGGAATCAAAACTTGAAATCGGTATTTTCACACCATAAATTGCAATTATGGCCTTGAATTATGTTTGGATTATGTTTTTTGTGATAGGATTAGTCATTGCTTTATTCAAGCTAATTGTATTTCAAGACTATGAGATCTTTAAAAAACTAGTGGAAGGCATTTTTGATGCGTCTAAATCATCTGTAATGGATATTGGACTGCCTTTAATAGGCGTGATGACCTTTTTTATGGGCTTAATGAATATTGGAGAAAAAGCGGGTGCTATTAATTTCTTGGCTAGAATATTGAATCCTTTCATGAAAAGGTTGTTTCCTGAAGTGCCCGAAAAACATCCAGCAATGGGGCAGATGGTCATGAATTTTAGCGCCAATTTATTAGGATTAGACAATGCAGCAACCCCTTTTGGTTTAAAAGCCATGGAAAGTTTGCAAACATTAAATCCCAACAAAGAGTCGGCTAGTAATGCACAGATCATGTTTTTGGTGCTTCATACAAGTGGATTAACACTAATTCCCTTGTCAATTATAGCTTACCGAGCAGGTGGCGGAAGTACCAATCCTACCAGTGTTTTTGTTCCTTTAATGTTGGCTACAACAATTGCAACTATTGCTAGTATTTTAATTACGGCCATGTACCAAAAATTAAAATTCGATAAAGTATTGGTGTTTTGGTTGGCAGGAATTATTACCGCTATATTTTTATTTGCCTCTTTTATTTATTCTTTGCCTTCGCAAAAAAGTTTTGCCACTCCGGTTTTATTAACCAAGGAAACTTTTAGTAATGTACTAGGCAATTTGATTTTATTTATCATTATTGCTTCTTTTATTATTGCAGGATTTATAAAAAAAATAAATGTATTTGATGCATTTATTGATGGCGCCAAACAAGGATTTGAAACGATTGTAAAAATCATTCCTTACTTGGTAGGAATGTTGGTGGCTATTAGGGTATTTAGAGATAGTGGTGCATTGGATGCAATCATTCAAGGTATTACCTGGTTATTTTTAAAACTAGGAATTACAGGTGAATTTGTGCCAGCATTACCAGTAGCCATTATGCGTCCATTTAGCGGCGGTGGTGCCAGAGGATTAATGTTAGATGTATTTAAAACCCATGGTGCCGATAGCTTTATAGGTCAACTGGCGTCTACGTTTCAGGGATCTGCAGATACTACTTTTTATATTATTGCATTGTATTTTGGTAGTGTGGGAATTAAAAAAGTACGTTATGCAATTTGGGCAGGTGTTTTAGCAGATATTATTGGTGTGATCTGCGCCATTTTTATTGCCTATATCTTTTTTAAATAATAATTATTCAACCACTAATACTTTGGTACCAAGAATTTTATATTGCTTATCGCGATAAACTAATTGGTAATGGCCTTTTTGTAAATACAGATAGTAATATCCATCTTGTGCATTAATATAGGTTTGATCGGCAGGAACTAATTTTCCTACATACTTTTCGTTGTATTCTTTGGTGTAATATGCTTGTACAAAAAACAGTGATTGATAAATTGGTTGAATAGCAGTTTCGTTTCTTAATCCATTCATGCTATTCCAATTGGCACGTCCATTTTTAAATTTAGTAGGAGGGTGTACAATATAAATGTCACATAAATTTTCGTCGAAAACATCTTTGCTTTTATTGTCTTTTAAACAAACAACCGAAGTATTAATGGCAAATCTTTTAGTGTAAAAATCATAAATAGCGGCACCGTATGCATGATTACTTCCTTCTGTCATGCCTGTTTGATCAATAGTTAATGGATCAATGCCTGAAACAATTTTAAAATAAGCAGCCATAGGTATGGCATTCTGAAACCTTGCACCTTCTTCATTATGTGTTCCCTCGGCCTGTACTAGAATTTTTGCTTTAGGATCTTTTTGTAAAATCTTGTAAATATTTTGTGCTTGGGCATACATTTTTTTATTGGGGGTATGATTAAAAGAACTGTCTTCGTATGCCACCAAACTAAATCCCATGGCTAAAGCTTTTCTAGCCAGTTCGCCGCCAATTGGTTCGCAGGTATAATGCCCCGAAAGCATATTAATTTGCTTTAATGAACCATTGCTATATGGATTGAGCGTTTCCATTGCCAAGTAACGAAATCCTTGTTCATAAAATTCAGCTAGTAATGATGCTGTAAATGCACGGTGTTGCGGTTTATTGGGCAACTCGTTAATCATTACAATTTTTTGATTCTTAATATTTTCTCGAATGTATTTTTTTGCATCGGTTAATGTAATGCCGTCAAATAAGTTAGGATGTGCAACAATATCTTTTTTTATGGAATCGGTTAATTGACCTTCGTATCCAATTTTTTCTATGGCTAAAACACTGGCATAATCACCAGCAAATGCAGCACTGACGCCTAAATCGAGCAAATATTGTTCATTGCCAACAGCGGCTTGTAATTTATTTGTTTGATGAAATGCATTATACAGCGGATATAAATAGTGCAATTCTTTATTATGGTAAATCGACAAAAAAGGAATAGAATCTAGTTGTATATTTTTTTGAGATTCAATATAGGATTTAAGGTCTAGCAAGTTTTCACTCAATTGTGCATTCAATGAATTGGCTCCAAAAAAGAGTATTGAAAAACTAAAAAACCATTTTTTCATGCTGGTGTATTTATTGCAAGATTACAATTGTGCTTGTTAGGAAAAGATTAAAGATTCTTTTCGGCCAATTATTTCAATGCAACAGTATTTGTTAAAACGCCAATTTCTGCAATAGAAATGCTAATGCGGTCTCCTACTGCCAGCGTAAACTCATTAGGAGGAACCAAACAAGTACCCGTCATTAAATACACGCCGTATGGAAAATCCATTGATCTAAACAAATAATCGATTAGTTCTTGGTGGGTTCTTTTCATTTGGTTAATAGAAATTTGCCCACTAAACAATTCTGCCTCAGCTCTAAAAATTTGCATATTTATTTTCGCATCAGGATTAATTGGGTTTTCTGGCACATACAAGCAAGGCCCAATAGCAGCAGATTTTTCGTAACATTTTGCTTGTGGTAAATACAATGGATTTTCGCCTTCAATATCTCTTGAACTCATATCATTTCCTATGGTATAGCCTACAATTTTTCCATTGGCATTTGCAAATAAAGTAAGCTCTGGTTCAGGAACATTCCAGTTGGCATCTTTGCGAATATTTACAGTGGCATTGGTACCAACACATCTGTCAGCAGTTGATTTAAAAAATAATTCAGGACGCGCTGCATCATACACTTTGGCATAAAAATCTGCACCACCACTAATTTTAGACTCTTCCATTCTGGCTTCTCTACTTCTTAAATAAGTAACACCTGCCGCCCAAATTTCTTGGTGCTGTATGGGTGGTAAAATAGTCAATTGACCAAAGGCTTCTTTATTAATTGGGTTAGCAGTAAATATTAAGGATTGTAAATAGGCATACAAATTATTTGTATTTACAAGTTCATTCCATTGAATTGTATCTATTAAATAAAATTGGCTTTGTTTTTCTAGGTAAATTCCGCTAGTGGTATTGTATAAATGCATACTGATTAATTAATAATTATTGCAAACAATTGGGTTTGTATTATTTGAAAGTTAATTCAAAAATAATAATATGGCTGCAATTAGATTCTAGTTAATTTTACTGTTTACAATTTCTTTTATTTAATACACACTAGATTTATTAATATTTTTATATGAAAAAACTACTCAAAGCAATTGGCTACTTAATTGGTTCAATCCTTGTTATTATTGTTGTTTTATTGGCCTTTCTAGTTGAAAAAGACAAATCAGTTGCCAGCCTAAAACCCTTGTATACCAATAGTTCCTCTGCTTTTATGCCATTGATGGGTATGCAAGTGCATTACCGCGACGAAGGTATTGCAACAGATAGTTTGCCTATGATATTATTGCATGGCATGTCTAGTTCTTTAAATACTTGGGACAGTGTGGTGTTATTATTAAAGGATAAAAAAAGATTAATTAGCCTTGATTTACCTGCATTTGGATTAACTGGACCAAATTTAAACAACGAGTATAGTTTTGCTTTTTACAACCAATTTTTAGATTCTTTCTTAAATAAATTACACATTAATAAATGTATTATTGCCGGTAATTCTTTAGGGGGAGCAATTGCTTGGCATTATAGTTTGGCGCAACCTAATAAATTGGCCCAATTGATATTAGTAGATGCTGCTGGTTATTCGAATAAATCTGCGAAAGGTTCACTTGGTTTTAAAATTGCTTCAACTCCTGTTATAAATAATTTATTGTTATATGTAACACCAAAAATTTTGGTCAAAAAAAGTTTAGAAGGAATCTATTTTAATAAGAATATAGTAACTGATGCACAAGTAGAAAGATTTCATGATATGGCTATTAGTGCAGGTAATCGTAACGCAGCATTAACCATCTTTAAAAAAGGATTTGAAAAACAGCCCGAATTAATTAATCAAATTAGCACACCAACACTAATTATTTGGGGCGATCAAGACCAACTCATTCCCGTTGAAAATGCATATGAATTTCAACAAAATGTAAAAGGCAGTAAACTAAGTATTTTACACAATATTGGGCATGTTCCAATGGAAGAAACGCCCATTGCTTTCACAGAAATAATCAAGGGTTTTATTAAATAATTGGGTTGATTTGGCATACAGGTTAGAACAGGATGCTTCTAATAATTATATAACCTAGTTTAGGCATATTATTCAGTATAAATGCCGTTCTATGTTATTGCTTGCTAGAAAATTAATGTTCGTTTATGCCTGCCTTTTTGTTACCTATTCCGTTGAGGCACAAACAACTATCACTCCAAAACTAGACTGGGTAGCGCAAGTTGGTTCAAAATCGTTTCCAAATGCAAGCAAATTGTTTTTGGTAGACGCTACCTCAGATTCCACTAAAACTATCACCCAACAAATTCAAAAAAGCATTGATGCTTGTGCTGCTGCTGGTGGGGGCATTGTAGGTTTTAAGCCTGGCGTATACGTAACAGGATCGATATTTATTAAATCGAATGTGCATTTAATGATAGACAAATCTGTCATGATACTGGGTTCAACTGATTTTAAAGATTACCCAGAAATTGATACCCGTATTGCTGGTATTGAAATGAAATGGCCGGCTGCACTGATTAATTTGATTGATGTAAAAAATGCTGCAGTAACTGGTACAGGTGTAATAAATGCAAGGGGTAAATTTTGTTGGGATAAGTATTGGAAAATGCGCAAAGACTACGATAAAATTGGCCTACGTTGGATTGTTGATTACGATGCAAAACGCGTAAGAACTTTATTGGTACAAAATGCATCGAATATTACTATTAAAGAGTTGACATTTAAAAATGCAGGTTTTTGGACCGTACAATTATTATACTCGAACCATATTACCGTTGATGGTGTTGTAATTAAAAATAACGAAGACGGAAGCGGACCTAGCACAGATGGAATTGATATTGATTCTTCTACTTATGCCTTAATTGAAAATTGTAATATTGATTGTAATGACGATAATTTTTGTTTAAAAGCAGGACGTGATTGGGATGGACTAAGAGTGAATCGCCCTACAGAATATATTGTTATTAGAAAATGTATAGCGCAACGTGGGGCAGGACTCGTTACACTTGGCAGCGAAACCTCTGGCGGAATTAGGCATGTATTGGCTACAGATTTATATGCCAAACATACCGACAATGGTTTGAGAATTAAATCGGCTTATACTAGGGGTGGTACCATTGAAGATATTTATTTTCAGAACTCTACGCTTGATTCTGTAAATAATGCTTTTCAGTTTAATTTAAATTGGTATCCTGCGTATAGTTATTCTGAATTGCCAAAAGAATATGTGTACGATTCTATACCAGCACACTGGAAGTCAATGCTACAAAGGGTTCTGCCTGTAGAGAAAGGCATTCCTCATGCAAAAAACATTTATATTAATAATGTAGTGGCTACCAATTGTAACAATGCTTTAGTAGGCACTGGTTACGAAAAATCATTATTAGAAAATTTTGTATTTACCAATTGCACCATCACTGCTAAACAAATTGGCGTTTTAGAATTTACAAAAGATTGGAAATTTAATAATACATCCATTGGGGTATCCATTAAAAAACAAGAGCAAGCGGCAGGAGGAATTGAGCAAAAAGAAAGATTAAAATAACTAATGATTTAATTCTTAGTACTGCATCTTGAAAATAAAAAAATCTCAAAAATGAATAAAATAATCTTTTAATATAAACGTAAAAAAATCTCAAATAAAATTTAAATAATAAAAAAATATTTAAAAGTTTAAAAAAAATCACTCATTATAATTTATCAATAACATGAATAATTTTAATAAAAAATATACTTTTTTAATTATTTGTATTTGCTTTATTTTTTCTGCAAATGCGCAAAGAGTAATTACTTCTTTTGATGCAGATTGGAAGTTTATTAAACAAGACATTGCACAAGCATCTGCAGCAAATTATAATGACAAATCTTGGCGCAGTTTAAATGTGCCGCACGATTGGAGTATTGAATATCCTTTTAATAGAGCCAATACTTCGGGTAGGGGTGGTGGTTATGTTGAAACAGGTATTGGTTGGTATAGAAAATCATTTGTGTTAAATACAACCGAATCTAACCAACAATTTTTTATTGAGTTTGATGGTGTAATGATGAATAGTGATGTGTGGATCAATGGCTATCATTTAGGCAAAAGGCCTTACGGATATATTAGCTTCCAGTATGAATTAACCAAACATTTAAATTTTGGGAAAGACAAAATCAACGTGTTGGCGGTGCGTGCAGACAATTCTTTGCAACCAGCTTCACGTTGGTATACTGGATCTGGTATTTATAGACATGTAAAATTAATTAGTACCGGCACTACACATATAGACAAATGGGGCGTGTTTGTAACTACGCCTAAAATAAGTACAGATAAAGCAACCGTTCATGCACAAATTCAAGTGTTAAACCAATCTGCTGCTAGTAATAATATTGTCATTGAAACAAGTATCATTGCGCCAAATGGTTCGGTGGTATCCAACAATCAATCAAAACTATCTATTGCTGCAGCGCAACAAATAATAGTTGATCAAGACCTTACTGTTACACAGCCACAATTATGGTCTTTAGAAAAAACAAATCAATACACAGCAATTGTAACTGTTAAAGCGAACAATAAAATTATTGATACTTATAAAACCATCTTTGGTATTAGAACCATTCAATTCGATGCAGAAAAAGGATTTTTGTTAAATGGAAATGCAGTTAAAATAAAAGGTGTTTGTTTACACCACGATGGTGGTGCATTTGGTTCGGCTGTTCCATTGGGTGTTTGGGAAAAAAGAATTTTGGCCTTAAAAGAATTGGGTGTGAATGGTATTAGAACCTCACACAATCCTGTGGCACCAGAGTTTCTAAGCCTTTGCGACCAATTAGGAATGCTAGTAATGAATGAAACTTTCGACACTTGGAATGCCAGAAAAACTAGTGCCGATAATGGATACAATTTATATTTTACCGATTGGTGGGAGCGTGATACCAGAGACCAAGTGTTGCGTGATAGAAACCATCCTTCTGTTGTAATTTATAGTATTGGCAATGAAATTCATGATAATTTAAATGATAGTACTGGGTTTAGAAAATATAAAATGCAACAAGATTTAGTACATTCTTTAGATAGTACCAGACCTGTAACAATGGCACTATTTCGTCCAGGAATTTCTCGTGTATACGAAAATGGATTTGCAGAAACCATGGATATTGTAGGACAAAATTATCGCGAAAATGAACTTGTGGCTTTACACGAAAAAAAGCCTAACCTTAAACAAATTGGTACAGAAAACAGAACAGAGCAAGCAGCATGGATTCCGTTTAGAGACAAGCCTTATATAGCAGGTCAGTTTTTATGGACGGGCATTGATTATATTGGTGAATCTGATTGGCCTGCTGTTGTACACGGTTCTGGCTTATTAGATAGAACTGGTTTTGTGCGCCATTTAGGCTATCAACGTAAAAGTTGGTGGAGTAATGAGCCAATGGTGTATACCATGCGTAAAGAAGGCAATGCAGGCGCAGGAGAGTGGATCAACGATTGGTCTCCTACAGATGTTGATACCTACGACGAAGCCAAAGTGCAAGTGTTTAGTAATTGCGATGAAGTAGAATTGTTTTTAAACGATATTTCTCAAGGAGTTAAGCCAAGACCCGCAGACAATGCATCACCAAGGGGATGGTCGTTTACATTTCATACAGGGGTATTAAAAACTGTAGGAAAAAACAATGGAAAAATAGTTGCTACGCAGGTATTAAAAACAGCTGGAGTACCTGCAAAAATTATATTATCAACCGAAAAGAAAACAGTTGGAAATACTTGGGATGATGTATGTTATATCACTGCTACCATTGTTGACGAAAACAATGTGGAATGTTTAAATGCCGACAATCAAATTGAATTTAATGTAACCGGTGCAGGTGTTTTAGCAGGTGCCGATAATGGCGATTTAACAGCAACAGAATCCTTTTTATCTAACAAAAGATTTTCTTATAAAGGCAGGTGTATTGCTATTGTAAAGGCAAATGCTGCAACAGGGAAAATTAATATTGTAGCAAGTACTAGTAATTTAAAGTCTGCTAATTTGGTAATAGAAGTTTCTAAATAATTATTATTTAGTGTTGGCTAATTCCATCACTATTTTCCATTCGGCTTCTTTTACGGTTTGTACAGACAATCTACCTAGTCTTACCAGATCCATATCTGTTAAGCGTGGATCGTTTTTTATGGTAGCCAATGAAACAGGCGTTTTTAATTTTTTGAGGGGCTTAAAATCAACCACCAACCATGCTGGATCTGGGGTAGTAGGATCTTGGTAAGATTCTTTTACCACTTTTGCAATACCTACAATTTCCATTCCTTCATTGCTATGGTACCAAAAAGCGAGGTCGCCTTTTTTCATAGAACGCAAATTATTTCTAGCGCCATAGTTGCGTACACCATCCCAAAAAGTTTGGCCATCTTCCACAAATTTGTCCCAACTATATTTAAACGGTTCAGATTTAATTAACCAGTATGCCATGGAAAAAAGATTATAATTTTTTGTAATTAAGTTGGCTGAATATTAATAACCACTTGCTAATACTTCTGCTAAATGCAGTACTTTTAATGGCGATCCATTGTGTTGTAATCGGCCATGAATATGCATTAAGCAACTCATATCGGTGCTTATAATATATTCAGCTTCAGTAGCAGTAGCGTTGGTGATTTTTTGATCGGCCATTGCAATACTAATAGGATCGAATTTTACTGCAAACGTACCGCCAAAACCACAACAGGTTTCTACATCATGCATTTCAACAATTTCCAATCCTGCTACATTGGCTAATAATTGTCGTGGCTCAGACTTAATATTACATTCTCTAAGTCCTGCACAACTATCGTGATAAGTTGCTTTGCCTGGAAAGCTGGCGCCTAAATCTTCTATTTTTAAAATTTGTATTAAAAATTCAGAAAGCTCAAAAACACGTTCTTTAATTTTTTTTGCTTTTTGTAAGTGTGCAGAGTTGTCAAAAATTTTAGGATAATAGTTGCGCACAAAACCAATACAACTAGCACTTGGTGCAACAATATATTCTGCTCCTTCAAAATCGTCTAAAAACTTGGTACAAACTTCTTTAGATTCACCCCAGAAACCAGCATTAAAAGCAGGTTGGCCACAACAGGTTTGTTGCGCATTATAAATAACTTCACATCCTGCTTTTTCCAAAACCTTTACCATGTTAAATCCTATAGTAGGGTATAACTGGTCTATAAAACAGGGTATAAATATTTGTACTTTCATTTACCGGGGAGGTAGTTTTAAGGTTATTTCAATTTCCTATTTAATGCAATCATTTTTAAAGCAGTAATAGCCGATTCTTCTCCTTTGTTTCCGTGAACACCGCCAATACGCTCTTTTGCTTGTTGTTCGTTTTCTACAGTTAGTACACCAAAAATTACCGGCACATCTAACGATAAATTCAATTGTAACACGCCATCAGTAACTGCCTTACATACATAATCAAAATGTGGTGTATCGCCTCTAATGATGGTTCCTAGTGTAATATAAGCATCAGGTACTGTTTTACAATAGGTGTAATGATTTTTTACTGCAAATGGAATTTCAAAAGCACCAGGAACTGTTAGTGTTTTAAAACTTACGCCACTTGCTTTTAATATTTTTTTTGCACCTGCTTCTAACTTATTAATGATAGCCGCATTCCATTCTGTTTTCACTATAACAACAAAGGCATCCTTAATTGTAGGGATGCCTTTGTGTAAGTCTGTATTTCCTTTGGTAGCCATATTCTGTTACCAGTTAGTTTTTTTCAACGCTTAAGCGATAGATGTATTTATCTGCTTGAAAACCTTTGTCTGTTTTAGGATACTTAGTTTTCAAATCTTTGTATATTTCTAAAGCTTCTTTTGTTTTACCAATTGTTTCAGAAAGTAAAGCTGCTCTAAATAAATATTCTGCAGAATTAGCTTCGTCATTTTCAAAAATAGTACCTGCTTTTTTATAAGTAGCAATAGCATCATCTTTTTGATTTAATTCTGCATATGCATCTCCTAAATTTCCTAAGGCCAACAATTGAATTTGTTTAGCACTAGTAGAGAAATCTTTTAAGTACTTAACGGCATTATTAAAATCACCTAAGTGTAAATAACTAACACCTGCATAAAATTTAGCAAGGTTGGCCGTTTTTGTTCCACCATAATTGTTAATGATGTACAATGCGCCTTTGTTTTGACCGTCGCCATTTAAAACCAAATTAGACGAATCAACCCTAAAGTACATTTGAACCTGCGCAATCGCATCAGCTGCTTTGTCTTCTTTTGGTTTTAAAATATAAGAAGTATATCCAAACCAACCGCCGCCAATAACAATTAGGGCAATTACTAAAGTATAAATTGTCTTTTGATTTTTTTGCCAGAAATGAAGCAATTTAACTGCGCTATCATGTTCTTCTGTATATGCATTGTGGTGTTCGCTCATAATTCTATTTTGAAATGTGTTCTATAAAAATTAATCAACAATGAAAGGGTAGTTTTGGTCGATATAAACGTCTTTATAAACTTCGCTATCATCAGGCCAAGGGCTTTCTTCTGCGAACTTAACGCTTTCTTCTACAACGGCGTCAATTCTATCGTCGATAGCTTTAATGTCGGCCTCTGTTGCAAATCCATTGGTAAGAATAGTAGTTCTTACTTTATTAATAGGATCTTGGTCTTTGTATTCGTCAACCTCTTCTTTGGATCTGTATTTCTGAGGATCAGATACAGAGTGACCTTTGTATCGGTATGTTTTTAATTCTAATAAAGTAGGACCATCGCCTTCTCTTGCGCGCTTTACAGCACGTGCAACACCTTCGTGTACCGCTTCTGCAGTCATACCATCAATTTTGTCTGCTGGCATTTCGTAAGCGTCGGCTAGTTTATAAATATCCACCACATTACTAGTACGTTCAATAGAAGTACCCATGGCGTAATTATTATTTTCGCAAATGAAAATAACTGGCAATTTCCAAGTCATTGCCAAATTGAAGGCTTCGTGCAACATCCCTTGACGGGCAGCACCATCTCCAAAATAACAAAGGACTACATTGTCTGTACCCTTATATTTTTCTGCAAAAGCAAGTCCTGTACCAGTACCAATTTGCGCACCAACTATACCATGACCACCAAAAAAGCGGTGTTCTAAACTAAAAAAGTGCATACTTCCACCTTTTCCTTTGGCACAACCAGTGGCTTTACCATATAATTCAGCCATACAAGCATTGGCAGAAACGCCTTTTGCTAAAGCCAAACCATGGTCTCTGTAAGCGGTAATGAAAGGATCACCTTGTTGAGTGGCCGTCATACAACCTGCAGCAATGGCTTCTTGTCCAATATAAGCATGAAAGAATCCGCGGATTTTTCCAGCCATTTTGTACATTTCTTCTGATTTCAATTCAAACTGACGAATTAATTGCATCAATTCGTACCAGTAGAGATAAGTTTCTTTTGAAAATTTCGTTGACACTAAATGAAAATTTTGAGGGGCAAATATAGGGTTTATCGGCTAATATAGCAGCCATGTGTAGATTAAGTGAATACATAAATTCGTATCATCCACAATTCTGCTAAAATTTGTTAATTACTACTAAGCTTCCTTTAAAAAAGCATAACGGTAATCAGTTGGCGGATTAAAGGTTTCTTTAATGGTTCTAGCACTCAACCAGCGATACAAATTTAACTGACTACCTGCTTTATCATTGGTTCCAGAAGCGCGCGCACCACCAAAAGGTTGTTGACCAACAACAGCACCAGTTGGTTTGTCATTGATATAAAAGTTTCCGGCAGCATTACGTAACTTATTGGTTGCCAATTCAACAGCGGCTCTATCTTGTGCTAATATTGCACCAGTTAAGGCGTAAGCCGAAGTGTTGTCTAGTAATTCTAAAGTAGCTTCAAATTTTTCTGCATCGTACACATACATGGTTAACACTGGCCCAAAAATCTCTTCGCACATAGTGGTGTATTTAGGGTCTTTGGTAACAATTACCGTTGGCTCAACAAAATAACCTTTCGATTTACTGAAATTTCCACCCACTAAAATGCTGGCTTTTTTATCGGTTTTTGCTTTGTTGATGTACTTGGCAATATTGTTAAATGATTTTTCGTCAATCACTGCGTTAATGAAATTGCTAAAATCTTCTACCGTTCCCATTTTCATAGACAATAAAGCAGCTTTTAGTTTTGTTTTTACTTCTTCGGCCATATTACTAGGAATATACGCCCTTGAAGCAGCAGAACATTTTTGTCCTTGGTATTCAAAAGCTCCACGGGCTAATGCCGTAACCACTGCGTCTACATTGGCAGATTTATGTGCAATAACAAAATCTTTTCCGCCTGTTTCGCCAACAATGCGCGGGTATGAACGATAGTTACCTACGTTTTCGCCAATTACTTTCCACATACCATTAAATACACCGGTTGATCCTGTAAAATGCACACCTGCAAATTCACGGTGCGCAAAGCAAACTTTACCAATTGTTGGCCCATCAACATAAATTAAATTGATAACACCGTCTGGTAAGCCAGCTTCTTTAAGTATCCGCATAAATAATTGTGCAGAATATATTTGGGTATTGGCTGGTTTCCAAACAACTGTATTGCCACACATAGCGGCTGATGTAGGAAGGTTTCCACCAATAGCAGTAAAATTAAATGGAGTGATAGCTAAAACAAATCCTTCTAATGGACGCCATTCTAGTCGATTGTGCATTCCTGGGCTAGAAATGGGTTGCTCTTGGTAGATTTTGCTTAAAAAATGCACATTGAATCTTAAAAAATCTATCAATTCGCAAGAAGCATCAATTTCTGCTTGAAACGCATTTTTACTTTGCCCCAACATAGTGGCAGCATTAATATAGAAACGATATTTTGTAGCCAATAAATCAGCGGCTTTTAAAAAGATATTAGCCCTGTTTTCCCAACTCATATTTGCCCAAGCATCTTTTGCTTTAAGTGCTGCATCAATTGCTTGGTGCACATGTTTTTCTTCTCCAGCATGAAAAGAACCGAGGGTAAAACTCAATTCATGTGGTGGATGAATATCGTGTTTATTGCCTGTTCTAATGGCTTTTCCGCCAATATACATGGGAATATCTAAAGGCTTTTTCTTTAAATCGGCAATTGCATTTTTTAAAGCAAGTTTTTCAGCACTTCCTGGTGCATAGTTTAAAACGGGTTCATTTACTGGTAAAGGGTAAGAAAAATATCCTAAGCTCATATTAATTACTTTGATGAATTAGGGCTGCAAGTTAATAAACAATTGACTATTATTTTATCATTCAGGGCTATTCTTAGGGCTTGTTTCGTGTCATTTTCTAGAATATTCAGTTAATTTTGCCGAATGTCAATTGTACTGTTTGATAATTCGAATCGAAATCACCTGTTTCCCTTAACATATACCAAAGCAGTGGCTGCATTGCGTTTTGGTATTTTATCCATCCAAGAAAGATGGGCTTTAAGCACTTCTCAAAACATATTCATTCATACTAGTAATTACTTACAAAACTTATATTCTGCCATACCAAATGGGCCTCATTTATGGGTTGATGCATCTATAGTTTTAGACGATACTTTATTAGCAAGCATATTAGCATTAGCACCAGACACTTGTTTGGTTGATGAGATTGGATTGGTTGCTGGAAACTTAGAGATTGCAGCAAAAGATTTTAATGCGAGTGTATTGAATTTTAAAACGCAAATTAAAATTAACACTGTACAACGAATCAAATATCCGTGGGAAATTATGCTATGGAACGATCGTTTTATTAGAGCAGATTTTTCTTTAGTTACCAAGGGTAGAACATCTCAACCAATTTCTTCTACTGTTAATGTAATAAATGCACCTGAAATTTTTATTGAGGAAGGAGCGAAGTTGGAATTTTGTACACTCAATGCAAGTACAGGACCTATTTATATTGCAAAGGATGCTGAAGTAATGGAAGGCACTTGTATTCGTGGACCTTTTTCGTTAGGAGAAAATTCAGTGTTGAAAATGAATAGTAGGGTATATGGCGCAACAAGTTTAGGGCCATTGTGTATGGGAGGAGGCGAAATAAAAAATGCAGTTATAATGGGTCATACCAATAAAGCACACGATGGTTATTTGGGCGATGCAGTAATTGGCGAATGGTGCAATATTGGTGCAGGTGCTACTAATAGTAATGTAAAGAATACTGCAGGTGATGTAAAGGTTTGGAATTTTGCCACTAATAATTATCAAATTGTTTCGCAAAAATGTGGTTTAATAATGGGCGATTATTCTCGTATTGCTATTAATACTTCTATCAATACAGGAACAGTTATTGGAGTGAGTTGTAATGTTTTTGGCGCAGGATTATTACCAACTATCATTGATAATTTTAGCTGGGGTATAGAGTCGGGAAAATATGATTTTAAAAAAGCATTATATGCCATTGATAATTGGAAAAAACTAAAGCATGATTTTTTAAACGACCAAGAAACAATAGTTTTGCAAGCCTTATACCAACAGATTCATTAAATTAAAAAGTCAATTTAAGTTTGTTTAAATTGATCAAATAGTCAAATAGAAATTTACAATAGCATGAGAAAAAAAATTGCAGCAGCAAATTGGAAAATGAATTTAACCTTACAACAAGGTGAGCAATTGTTAACCGATATTTTATTGAAGCCACACGAGTTAAAAGCACACCAACAAGCAGTGTTTGCAGTGCCTTTTCCTTATTTGCCAATGGCTGTAAATAAATTAGCAGGAAAGAATAATATTTTTGTTGCAGCACAAAATTGTTCTAATAAAAAAAGTGGCGCTTATACTGGCGAAGTGTCGGTAGAAATTTTACAATCTGTAGGAATTGAATATGTAGTGCTAGGTCATTCAGAGCGTAGAGAATATTTTAATGAATCGAATCAGTTATTAGCCGAAAAATTAGATATCTGTTTGGCAAATAACATGAAACCAATATTTTGTTGTGGCGAACCTTTGGCTATTCGTGAAGCCAATACACAAAATGATTTTGTAGCCAAACAATTAGCAGAATCATTGTACCACTTATCGGCAGCGCAATTACAAGAAATTGTTATTGCATACGAACCAATCTGGGCTATAGGAACTGGCAAAACCGCTACTAGTGCACAAGCGCAAGAAATACATGCATTTATTAGAGCTGAATTAGCTGCCAAATATGGTGCAGCTATTGCGGATACTATTTCAATATTATATGGTGGAAGTGTAAAAGCATCTAATGCAGTAGAATTATTTTCTCAGCCAGATGTTGATGGTGGATTGGTTGGTGGGGCTTCATTAATTGTAGATGAATTTGTTGCAATCATCAACGCATTACCATAATCAATTAATACTATTTCAGAACAGGTATTTGCTATATTTTATGATATAGTGAATACCTTTTTTTATTTGTGGATAGCTTGTGCGCGTTCTAAACGCTCGTTGATGGCCCTGCCCAACCCCTCGTTAGGAAAGCGTTCTGTAAGAATAATATCAAAATGAAAATCATCAATCAAGCGCATCACTGCAAATAAATGTTGTGCAGCTTCATTAATATCTCCATTTGGTGAGAGTACATATTGGTGGCCATTAATAATGCCATCATACATTTTATTGAAAGAAATAGTGGCAATGTTTTTATTTTGGTGTTCTTGAATCATTGCATCAATATTGCCAATATACAAAGGCACATTTGTTGCGTAATGACTTTTCATTTGACCAGGTGTAACAGGTGCTTCTGATGTTGCAGGATCAATCACTTTTAATTGACTCACCAACTCAATTGCTTCTGCAGAAATGGCGCCAATTCTATGCATAATTACTGCATTGTCTACTACTTCAACAATGGTTGATTCAAGGCCCACTTCACAATTTCCGCCATCCAAAACATAGGCAATATCCATTCCTAATCCATCCAGTACATGTTTGGCCGTAGTAGCACTCACATAGCCAGATTTATTGGCACTAGGCGCCGCCAAAGGAAAATTTAATAAATGTAAAAGTTTCAAAGTAAGTGGATGCTGTGGAATTCTAACTGCTACTTTTTTACTACTTGCAGTTACCAAATCGGGTATAATATCTTTTTTATTCAGTAGTAAGGTTAAAGGTCCTGGCATGAAAGCATGCGCTAATTTTTCGCTGATAGGGTCTAGAACCGCATAGGTTTCTATGGCAGCAATGCAAGGCAAATGAATAATTAAAGGATTGAAACTTGGTCGGTCTTTTGCTTGGTAAATTTTAATCACCGCTTCTTCGTTTAGGGCATTGGCAGCCAAACCGTACACCGTTTCGGTAGGAATCCCAACCAATTCGTTGAGCTCCAACAAAAACTTAGCCTGTTGAATATTTGTACCAATTTTATCTGTATTGCCCATCTTATTTTGTGCTTCTGCTCCTTAAAATCAATGGATTAGTCCTTAAAATACATCCTTATTGATTGATTTTCAACTAACATAAAGCAACAAATTTAACCTCTTTCTAGTTTCTCTAGCAAATCGGTCCGTAATAATATTGAAATAGTACTTTTTGTCATTCCCACTCATATCTTTGCAGCCTTATGAAGAATATTAGGAATTTTTGCATCATTGCACATATTGACCACGGTAAAAGTACCTTGGCAGATCGATTGTTGGAGCATACTAAAACAATTGGCGAACGCGATATGATGAACCAGGTTTTGGATGATATGGACTTGGAGCGTGAAAAAGGGATTACTATTAAAAGTCATGCCATTCAAATTAACTATCCTTATAAAGGTGAAAATTATGTTTTCAACCTTATTGATACACCCGGCCACGTAGATTTTAGTTATGAAGTAAGTAGGGCATTAGCGGCATGCGAAGGCGCATTATTATTAGTTGATGCTTCTCAAGGAATTCAAGCACAAACCATTAGCAATTTATATTTGGCAATCGATAATAATTTAGAAATCATTCCGGTGATTAATAAAATTGATATGGATGGTGCTAAAATTCCAGAAGTGACCGATCAAATTGTGGAATTAATAGGATGTAAAGCAGAAGATATTTTATTGGCTAGCGGGAAATCAGGTATTGGTATTGACGAAATATTAGCCGCTATTATTGAGCGCATTCCTGCACCCAAAGGAAGTTATGAAGCACCATTACAAGCACTAATTTTTGATAGCGTTTACAATAGTTTTAGAGGAATTATTGTGTACTATAGAATTTTAAATGGGGTTCTTAAAAAAGGCGATAAAATTCGATTTGTTGCTTCAGGCATGGATTATATAGCAGATGAAGTTGGGGTTTTGAAGCTTACCATGACGCCCAAAGACGAAGTGAAAGCAGGTGATGTTGGCTATATTATTACTGGTATTAAAATTGCAAAAGAAGTTAAAGTTGGAGATACTATTACACTGGCTAATAATCCTGGATTAATGATTCATGGATTTGAAGAAGTGAAACCAATGGTATTTGCAGGTATCTACCCAGTTAATACAGATGAGTTCGAAGAGCTAAGAGATTGTATGGATAAATTACAACTCAATGATGCTTCACTCACTTTTGAATTAGAAACTTCACAAGCACTAGGATTTGGTTTCCGTTGTGGATTCCTTGGTCTATTGCACATGGAAATTATACAAGAAAGATTAGAGCGCGAGTTTAATCAAACAGTTATTACAACTGTTCCCAACGTAAGCTTCTTTGCTTATTCTTCTAAAGGCGATAAATTGATTGTGAATAATCCGGCCGAAATGCCTGATCCTACTAAATTAGACAGAATTGAAGAACCCTATATTCGTGCACAGATCATTACAATGCCCGATTATATTGGCAATATTATGACTTTGTGTTTGGGTAAGCGTGGCATATTAATTAACCAAAGCTATTTAACACCAACACGTGTTGAACTTGTTTTTGAAATGCCTTTAACTGAAATTGTATTTGATTTTTACGATAAATTAAAAAGTCAAACTAGGGGATATGCTTCATTCGATTATTCGCCAATTGGTTATCGCGAAGCAGATATTGTGAAGATGGATATTTTGTTAAACAACGAAAAAGTAGATGCACTAAGTGCACTTATTCATAGAGGTAGAGCAAATGAGTTTGGAAGAAAATTATGCGAAAAATTAAAAGACCTTTTAAATAAACAGCAATTCCAAATTGCTATTCAAGCAGCCATTGGCGCGAAAGTAATTGCGCGCGAAAACATTAGTGCATTGCGCAAAGACGTAACAGCAAAATGTTATGGTGGAGACGTTAGTAGAAAACGTAAACTATTAGAAAAACAAAAAGAAGGAAAGAAAAGAATGCGTCAAATTGGAAATATTGAAGTTCCACAAGAAGCATTTTTAGCAGTATTAAAACTAGACTAACTAGTTTTATTTACTCAACAAAGTTTCTATTGTTTTATCGTAGACCCATTTGCCATTAAGCCATTTAAAACCCTCGTAGGTTCCATATGGAATAAGGCTTTGCTTTTCTTTGGGCTCTCCATTTTCACTTACTAAGTGTGCAAAAATAATGCGGTCAATAGCTTGCTCATAATTGAGTTTAGCACCCGCTTGTTTTTTAAATTCCAAACAAAAACGTAGTGCAGGTAATGGAGGTTTAATATTATCTGGCGGGTAACTAAAAAATGGTCCTCCAAATTCTGGTTTACCCAATTCATTGAAACTTAAAACTTCTATCCATTTTTTGGTAGACTTGGCATTATTTTCATCGTAGCCTAAAAGGGTATAGTAATTTTTTTTGTTGTAAGATTTTTGAACAATATTATAATACACTGCACCAATCCAATTACTATTTGTTCGAACAGAATCGGTTGGATTATCGGTATATTCCGAAAAATCAAATAATGGATACAACTTTAACGACCCATCACTAGTATGCATTTGTATAGCACCTTTTTGACGGTAAAAACTAAAGTCTTTCATTACCTGCCAAGTAAAAATTTTAAAACTACTATCAGGTGCATATAAACAAGAAATAGTTTGCAATGAATCAAACGAATAACCAAATGAATAAGGTGTTTTTAATGCTTGCACTAGGCCACGTGTAAACAAACTATCTGCCCTAAATCGGTCTATCATTTCAGGGGCGTTCAAAATATCATTAGCATAGCCTTTAATGCCTGCTTCTAATTGGCTAAGCCGATCATGTGTAGGATTCTTTTGTGCCCTTGAAACAAAGCCCAAAAACATAAAAAATAGTAGTGCTAATAATTTATTCATGAATGCTAAGATACCAACAAACGAAATGAAAACTTTGTTAGATTAAAAATTGCGCAAGAATTTTAAGATTTCCTTGCAGCTTCAACTGCTTCTGCAAATTCAAGTAAGTCATTAAAGCGTAAATCAATTAGCGGATTAGGAAAGCTAACTTCTGGATGCGTTGTAGCCAAAAAAACAGTGTGCATGCCCGCATTTCTACCAAATCCCATATCACTTGGTCTATTACCCACCATAATGCTTTGTGCTAAGTCAATGCTAGGGTTTGCTTCTTTTGCTTGAAAAGCCATGCCAGGATTGGGTTTCCGGTTAATAGAATTGTCATCTAAATCGGCACAATAAAATAGATGGTGAATAGTTCCTCCTGCTTGTTCAATAGCAGCAAGCATATTGGTATGAATTTCAATTAAGGCGGCTTCTGTCATTAAACCTTTTCCTACACCTTTTTGATTGGTTACTAAAACGATGGTGGAGAAATAGGGTTTTAAAATTTCTAGTGCTTTTAAAGTGGTGTCGTAAAATTTAAACTCCTGCCAGCTGAAAACATAGTCGTTATCTTTTTCATAATTAATAACACCATCGCGGTCTAAAAAAAGTGTCCAATTATTATTGGTTGTTGAAAGAGAAAACATATGCTTGAGAATCTATTGTAAAATAATTATCCTGGAAAAATTTGTTGCTCAACCAATTCACACATAATATGACCAACCAGAATATGGCTTTCTTGAATGCGTGGCGTAATGGTTGATGGAATATTAATTAAGTGGTTAGATAAGTTTTTCATAGCACCACCAGTAGCGCCAGTAAACCCAATGGTAATAATACCTTTGGCTTGTGCCACTTCAAATGCTTTTACAATATTTGCTGAATTGCCAGAAGTACTCAAACCAATTAATACATCGCCTTTAACCATAGTGCCATCAACTAGTCTGGCGTAAATTTCATCATAACTATAGTCGTTAGCTACTGCCGTTAAATAAGAACTATTGCAGTGCAATGCATCGGATGGTAAAGCTCTGCGGTTTTTATAAAATCGTCCTGAAAATTCTGCGGCCAAATGTTGTGCATCTGCAGCACTTCCACCATTGCCACAAAACTGTACTTTAAAACCATTTTCAAATGCAAGTGTAACCGTGTGTACTATATCATTAATAGTAGCCAATAATTGTTCGTTGGCTAATAAAGATTGTTTCACTTCAATAGAGTCTGCAATGATTTGTTTGATATTGTTTTTCATACTTGCAAATTTTATGATTCAGTTTGGTTTGCTAAATCAATAATGGCTTTGGTTAAAACAGGCCACCCATATTTTTGTTTTTCTAAACGAAGTTGCGGTAAAAAATGTGCTTCGCCTAATTGATACAATTGTTCAATGCCACTGGCAATGGCATTGGCTGTAGGTTCAGTTACTATACCCACTTTTTCGTGTGGCACCAAATCGGCTAATCCGCCAACATTGGTTACTAGCATTGGTTTCTCAAAATGATAGGCTAGTGGCGTTACACCGCTTTGGGTTGCATGCTTATAAGGTTGAATAACAAAATCAGCGGCACTTAAATAATATTTCACTTCACTGTCGGTAATAAAATCTGTTTTTAAAATGAGTGAAGGCGCTAATTTGAGTGATTCAATTAAGTTAATATATATTTCTTTTTGTTCGTAAAACTCTCCAGCAATTAATAATGTAGGCATTACCATATTAGGATTAGCCTGTTTTTTTTCTTGTAATAAGGCCATTGCCTCTAATAATAAATCAAGGCCTTTGTAAGCACGAATAAATCCAAAAAATAAAATGATTGGCGCATCAATTGGTAAGTTCAAATGCTTTCTGGCAAGATCTTTTGGCAATGCTTCTCCAAAATTATCATACAAAGGATGCGGTGTTTGAATGGCTTTTTTTGTAGAAAATAAGCTTAAGTCATTGAATACTTTTTGACTCATGGTAATAAAACCATCAATTGGTTTTACAAAGTATTTGGTATACAAATTATCACCCAATCTTTTTTCGTGCGGAATGATATTGTCGGCAATGCAAATAATTTTAGAAAAATGGTTGCATTTAATAACGCGTAGAATAGTTCCCAAACATGGCCCCATTAAAGGAATCCAATATCTTACAATAACATAATCGGGTTTTGTTTTTCGAATTTTATTTCCAACCAATAACCAATTTAATGGGTTTATAGAATTGATGCAAACTTTAATGGTCAAATTTGTTGGAGCAGGCTCGGTACTATATTGTGTTTTACCTGGAAATAAAAAGCTCGGATATTGTAAAGAAAAATTATAGATAGTTACATCATAACCTTGTGCTATAAATTCATTGGCAAGTCGCTCATTGAAACTAGCAATACCTCCACCACGAAATGGCCAGGCGGTTCCAATAAGGGCAATTGTTTTTTGCATATTGCGGTAAGTATCTAAGACTTGATGCCCAGTTTCTTTTCTATCAAATACACATTTCTTTCAGAGGCATTTCTAGCAACTAGTTCTGCTATAAATCCGGCTAAAAATAATTGCATACCAATTACCATAGTAGTTAGTGCTATATAAAAAGCAGGCCGATTGGTTAATGCAAAATCAGTAGCAATGAATTTTTCAACTACTAAATAAATGCTAGAAATAAATCCGGTTAAAAAAAACAGGGTACCCCATAATCCAAATAATTGCATGGGGCGTTTACTGAATTTACCCAAAAACATAATGGTTCCTAAGTCTAAAAAACCATTAATAAAACGTTGCCATCCAAATTTGGTAATACCATATTTTCTTGGTCGGTGTTCTACTACTTTCTCGCCTATTTTTCTAAAGCCACTCCATTTAGCCAAAATAGGTATATAACGGTGCATCTCTCCGTATACTTCAATGCATTTAACAACACTATTGCTATAGGCTTTTAAACCACAATTAAAATCGTTTAGTTGAATACCCGAAGATTTTCTAGCAACTGCATTAAATAGTTTAGAAGGAATATTTTTTGTTAGCGTGTTATCGTATCTAATTTTTTTCCAACCACTCACCATATCGTATCCATCTTCAATAATCATTTTACGGAGAGCAGGAATTTCGTCGGGAGAGTCTTGCATGTCGGCATCCATGGTAATTATCACATTGCCTTCAGCAGCTTTAAATCCTTCGTTAAGGGCTGCAGATTTTCCGTAGTTGCGTCTAAAGCGGATTCCTTTAAAAGCATTGTTTTCTGCAGCAATTGATTCAATTACTTTCCAACTATTGTCGGTACTGCCATCGTCAATTAATAACACTTCGTAACTTAAGTTTGATTCAGTTACTACGCGCGTTATCCAACTACACAATTCTGGTAGAGATTCGTCTTCGTTAAATAGTGGAACAACAATTGATACATCCATAGTTTTAATTATTGATCAAATGGTGTAGGGTTCGGATTTTTTTTAGCAATACCAGCGCCAATTGCAGAAGCAATAGCACCAAGCAATGAAAAAGTTAACATGATAGTGCCAATGGAAATTGGAATAAAAAATTTCTTTAAAACACTTAAGCCTGCATTAATTTGTTCGTCAGTTACATTTCCTTTTGCTTCCATTTCTTTGGTGGCACGTTCAATTAACTTGTCAATCATTTCTGGAAAAATATACTTACTAGAAATAAAAGTATACACCGAAAAAATAGCAATCATAGCAGCAGTGGTTTTAAATCCATGCGCAAACACATTGCCATAACTCACATTGCCATTCATTTGTTTTGCATAGTTCATGCAAGACCAAATAAGGGTAGCCATAATTAAAAGTGATTGAACCCATCCCCAAATTTTATTTTCTGATTGTCCGGTTACATAAAGCACAATACTAAATGCAATTAATACCAAACTTAAAATTAAGCCTGTTACCCAAGGTTGAACTACTTTTTGTTCCATGATAAATTAGTTTATAATTAGTTGACCCTTACTAATGATGGCTAATGCTTTTCCTGTTAATGGGGTATTTAAAAAGGCTGAATTTGCAGATTTACTTTTATTAGAAGCAAGTGATAAATTGCTAATTTCTTTTCTGCTAAACAAAGTTAATTCAGCAATAGAACCAATATTAATACTGTTAGGAGCGAGGTTAAAAATTTTGCGTGCATTACTTGTAAATAAGGCAACAATTTGTGCGTTCGATAACTCAGGTAATTGATTGTTTACAACAGCAAAACTAGTTTGTAAACCAATCATTCCAGATTTTGCGTATTCAAATTCACACACTTTATTATCCCAATTTTGAGGGAAATGATGGCTAGCAATACAATCAACCAAACCATCTTTAACAGCCTGTTGTAAAGCAAGCATGTCTTTGCGTGTACGAAGTGGTGGGTTGAGTTTTAAATTGGTATCGTATTCAACCAAGTC
This sequence comes from Sediminibacterium sp., assembly GCA_037132335.1. Classification (GTDB taxonomy): domain Bacteria; phylum Bacteroidota; class Bacteroidia; order Chitinophagales; family Chitinophagaceae; genus Sediminibacterium. Next base: position 31,799 of record JBAXPJ010000024.1, read on the forward strand.
TTCATCGCAGAAGAAAAGATGATAAGGTGTTACACTGCAAGAAATGGCCAAACCTTCTTTTTTTGCATTGGCAATTAAACCCACACTTTCGGCTGTTGATATACCTGTGATGTGTAATTTAGAATGCGTATATCTGGCTAAATCTATATCTCTTTTAATGATGGTAATTTCGGCTAGTGCTGGAATACCTGGCAAGCCCATTTGCGTAGACACAATTCCTTCATTAATTAATCCACCAGAACCAATTGATTTGTCGATGGGTACTTGAATTAAAATTCCATCAAATGCTTTTACATATAATAAGGCTTTTAAGAAAAGGCCAGATGTTTGAACAGGAGCCAATCCATCCGAAAAAGCAATGGCACCATTCTCGCGCATATCATACATTTCTGCCAAGTCTTTTCCTTCAATTTTTTTGGTAATGGCACCTATTGGATGCACTTGTATGGGTAGGGTACTAGACTTTTGAACGGTATAACTTACTTGCGATTTATTGTCAACTACGGGATCAGTATTAGGCAGGGTAAAAACTTGGGTAAATCCACCAGCAATTGCAGCGGCTGCGCCTGTTTCAATGGTTTCTTTGTATTCAATACCCGGATCGCAAAAATTTGCAAATGGATCAACCCATCCTAAAGAAACTTGTAAATCAGCCGCTTCAAATACGGTAGCTGTTGAATGATTGATGGAATCGGCTATTTGTGAAATGAGTCCGTTTTCTATTAAAATATCCTTAACCAAGCCATTAAATGGCGAATTTTCATCCGAAATTGTTGCTTGACGTATCAGAATTTGCATGTGGACTTATGAAATTTAGTGCAATATAACTTGAAATTTTCTTTTAGCTTATATTTGGCCCCCATTTATATACAAATGGCCTTGTTCGGGACGTAGCGCAGCCCGGTAGCGCACACGTCTGGGGGGCGTGGGGTCGCAAGTTCAAATCTTGTCGTCCCGACATATTTAAAATTAATCCTCTTAAAAATGCTACATAATAGTAATTTTTTTGAGGATTTTTATTTCATGTCAATTTATACCCTCTACCAAAGCGGCTTCCTGTTTATTCATAGATTACTAATTCAATTTAAACTATGTGTATCTCTTAAAATATAGTGTAATTTGAGCACACAATCATGTTTCGTTCTTGAATTAGAAACTGTAAAAACAAGTCTGCTATGAAACCAATTAATATCTTACTAATTATACTTTCAATTCTTTCAATAAACGATTGTTACAGTCAAAAAAAATCTAGTTCTCATGATTTGGTTAAGAATTTTTTAACGCCGCCTGATGCTGCACGTCCTGGTGTTTATTGGTATTTTATGGATGGCAACCTAAATGGCAAAGAGATGACTGCCGACCTAGAAGCCATGAAGCAAGCGGGTATTGGCAATTTAGTATTTCTTGAAGTAAACGTTGGCGTTCCAAAAGGTCCGGTGAAATGGATGACCAATCAGTGGCAAGATCTTTTTGTTAAAACTGTTCGAGACGCAGAGCGTTTGGGTATAGACATCACACTTGGTATTGGACCAGGTTGGTGTGGTAGTGGTGGACCTTGGGTTAAACCAGAACAGGCAATGCAGCATTTGGTGTTTAGTTCAATTGATATTAAAGGTCCAAATAATTATTCGGGAATTCTTCCTATGCCAGCGCAACGTTCAACCAATTGGCACAAGATGTCAAATCCTTTTTACGAAGATGTAGCAACCTTTGCATTTCCTACTAAAAAACCTATTATTTCAGATATTAATGAGAAAGCGCTTTTTGAAAGGTCTCCGTATTCGAGCACTCCAAACGTGAAACCATATTTGCCAACTTCGGCGAATTATACCGAGCCATCTTTATCAAATATTATTGCACCAAAAGAAATTGTAAATCTTACTAGTCAATTAAAGCCCGATGGATCTTTGGGTTGGAAGGTTCCTGATGGCGATTGGACGATTGTTAGAATGGGTCGACGCGTTACTGGTGCAGATACCCGACCTGCTCCAGAAGCAGCCATGGGATTAGAAAGTGATAAGTTTAGTGCAAAGGCATTAAATGATCATCTAGATAATTTTGTTGGCGTATTGCTTAATAAAATCAACCCTCGAACTAAGCTACATGGCTTAACCACACTACATATGGATAGTTGGGAATCAGGCGCACAAAACTGGTCACCTTCATTTCTTGATGAGTTTAAAAAACGTAGGTCTTATAACGCAGAACCTTACTTGCTAACCTATACTGGTAGAGCAGTGGAAAGTTTAGAAAAGTCGGAGCGTTTTTTATGGGACCTCCGTTTAACAGGGCAGGAACTTATTTTAGACAACCACGCACAGGCTGTAAAACAGTATGCACACAAAAATGGTCTTGACCTTTCTATTGAACCTTACGATATGAATCCTTCTGGCGACCTAGATTTGGGAGCAGTTGCAGATGTGCCGATGGCTGAGTTTTGGAACAAAGGTTTCAATTCGTCTTTCAGTGTTTTTGAATCGAGTTCCATTGCGCATTTAATGGGAAAGTCGATTGTGTCTGCAGAATCCTTTACTTCTAGTGGGTTTTCTGGTGCACTAGATGCATATCCATGGACATTGAAAAACCAAGGTGACTGGGCTTTTGCTGCTGGTATTAATCGTTTTGTATTTCATACTTATGCGCATCAAGCATTAGGTGATACTTATAAACCTGGAATGACCATGGGACCTTATGGGGTTCATTGGCATAGAAACCAAACATGGTGGCCGATGGTATCGGATTACCATCTTTATCTCAGCCGTTGTTCACAACTATTGCGTCAGGGAGTTGCAGTTAATGACATATTGTATCTCACTCCAGAAGGCGCTCCGCAAGTATTTCGTGCACCAGAAACGGCATTAGAAGGTAGTGGCCCGTTAGTAGATAAAAAGGGATATGGATTCGACGGATGCTCTCCAAAAATTCTTATGGCACGTGCCGAAGTGAAGAATGGATTGATTGTATTTCCGGGAGGAAGTTCTTACCGAATAATGGTTTTACCGCAAATACAAACCATGACTCCGCAACTACTTGCAAAGATTCGAGATTTGGTAAAAGCCGGAGCTACAATCATTGGTATACCACCGCTGAAATCACCAAGTCTTGTAGGTTATCCTGCTTGTGATTTAGAAGTGCAAAAAATAGCTAATGATCTTTGGGGGAAACTAGAAGTTCCGAAGATCAATAGCAAACACAACTATGGCAAAGGCTCTATTTATTGGGGTGGGGAACTAAGGTTAGAAAACCAAACACCGCTTTATCCCAGCTATGATTTAATTGCCAATATATTAAAGGAAATAGGAGTGGTAGAAGATTTCACGGCAACAGGTCCTGTACGATATAATCATCGGCAAACCGAAGACCGAGATATTTATTTTATTTCAAATAGAACCGCTAATCAAATTAAAGCAAACTGCAGTTTTCGCGTTGGCCAAGCTAACGCCCAACTCTGGAACCCTGTAACTGGTGAGCGATTGCCGTTGCCTCAATTTGAGCGTAAGGATGGTACAATAACCATTCCTATTGAGTTTGATGCGTATCAAAGTTATTTTGTGTTGTTCGGAGAAAAAGAAACAGCACTTGCATTGAATACATCAAAGAATTTTACGGAATTAGCAGTCAGTCAAGAATTAACTGGAGCATGGGATCTTGCTTTCGATCCAAAATGGGGTGGGCCGGAGAAAATTGTTTTTAATACATTACAAGATTGGACTACAAATACAGCGTCTGGAATAAAATATTATTCAGGTATTGCTACTTATAAAAAAGCGTTTAGTATTACAAGCATTTCTTTGGGAAAAACCTATTTGAGTTTAGGCGAAGTCCACGACATGGCGCAAGTGAAATTAAATGGCAAAGACCTAGGTGTGGTATGGTGTGCACCTTTCAGGGTTGAAGTGACAAGTGCAATAAAATCTGGCGTAAACCAACTTGAAATTGAAGTTGTAAACCGTTGGCCGAACCGCATGATTGGCGACAAACAACCAGCCGATGCCAATGTACGTGAAGTGCAAACGCCACTAGACTTTCTTGGAGGAAAAAAAATAATAACGGGCCGCTACACATTCAGTACAAATGATCATTACAAAATTGATACGCCATTGCTACCATCTGGATTGTTGGGACCGGTGCAGATTTTAATAAGTAAAAATTAATTTCAGATAAAAACTAAGAGATTAACGATTAATAAAATTAAAGCCCATAAAAAGGTTATTTTTAAAAGCCGTTATTGCTTTTGAAAACCTTTTATATGAAAAAAACCTTTTTGGCTGTTTTCTGCCTTATTACATTATTGGTATTTGTTGCTTGGTCAACCAATCAAACCAAAGTATCTGACCAACTATTAGAAGCTGGATTTGTACATCCGCCAGATAGCATTCAAACCAGTGTGTATTGGTATTGGATTTCTGATAATATTTCAAAAGAAGGCGTTATTAATGATTTATATGCCATGAAAAAAGCAGGGATTAACCGTGCGTTTATTGGCAATATTGGCTTGAAGGATGTAGCTTATGGTAAAGTAAAAATGTTAAGTGAGGAGTGGTGGGATATTTTACACGCAGCACTAAAAACAGCAACAGCTTTAAATATTGAAATTGGTATTTTTAATTCGCCAGGATGGAGTCAATCTGGTGGTCCTTGGATTAAATCTACAGATGCTATGCGTTATTTAATTTCTTCTGAAACGCAAGTGAGTGGGCCTTTGCAGCTATCAAAAAAATTAGACAAACCCATTCAACTTTTTCAAGATGTTAAATTGATTGCTTATCCTGCTCCAAAAAATAATTCATTAGTACTAAATACGTTAAACGCTTCTGTAAGTTCATTGCCTAGTGTAGATAGTTTATTTACCCTTTTTGATGGAGATAAAAAAACGGGCATTAATTTTCCTACAGGTTCTGATTTTATAGTTAATCTAAATGCGAAAGAAACTTTTACTGCAAGAAGTATTGCTATTAGACCTACCGAAAATCCAATGTCTGCAAATGTTTCACTTCAATATGAATCTGATAAAGGCGAGTATATTTCTATCACTGATTTTAATATGAGTCGTTCTAATAATGCTTTAAATGTAGGATTTGATCCTTTTGCACCTGTTGTGATTTCTTTTTCGGCCATCACTGCAAAAAACTTTCGAGTAATATTTAAAAACAAAAAACCAAAATCTGGTATTGCATCCATTGATTTGTATGCATCGCCAAGAGTAGAGCGATTTAGCGAAAAGACATTGGCAAAAATGCATCCTACACCGCTACCTTATTGGAAAGATTATTTGTGGAATGACCAAGCTGTAGTGAATGATGCCAGCACTTTAATTGATGGATCTAAAGTTTTAGACATTAGTAAATATTTATCTACCGATGGTACCCTTAATTGGAATGTACCTGCTGGTGATTGGATTATTTCAAGAACAGGGATGACACCAACAGGAACCGTTAATTCTCCTGCATCGCCCGAAGCTACCGGATATGAAGTAGATAAAATGAGCAGAAAATTAGTTGAAAAACATTTTAATGGTCATATGGGTGAAATACTCAAACGAATTCCTGCCGAAGACAGAAAAACATTTAAAGTAGTTGTACAGGATAGTTATGAAACGGGTGGGCAAAATTTTACGGATGATTTTTTAATTGATTTTCAAAAAAGATATGGGTATAGTGCACTTCCTTATTTACCTGTTTACAATGGGATGGTAGTAAATAGTCAATTAGCATCCGACAGATTTTTATGGGATATGCGCAGAATGGTGGCAGATAAAGTTGCATACGATTATGTTGGTGGTTTAAGGGAAGTGAGTCATAAAAATGGTTTAAGAACTTGGTTAGAAAACTATGGCCACTGGGGTTTTCCGAGTGAGTTTTTAATGTATGGTGGACAGTCAGACGAAATAGGTGGAGAATTTTGGAGTGAAGGAGAATTAGGCAATATTGAAAATCGTGCAGCTACTTCTTGTGGACATATTTATGGAAAAACAAAAATCTCTGCAGAGTCAAACACTTGTTCTGGCAACCCTTTCAGCCGATATCCTGCAACTATTAAACAACGAGGCGATCGCTTTTTTGCAGAAGGAATCAATAATACTTTATTGCATGTTTATATCACACAACCATACGAAGACAAAAATCCGGGTATGAATGCTTGGTTTGGAAATGAGTTTAATAGAAAGAACACTTGGTTTTCGCAAATGGATGTTTATACAACGTATTTAAAGCGCAATAATTTCATGTTACAACAAGGGTTGAATGTGGCTGATGTGGCTTATTTTATTGGAGAAGATGCGCCTAAAATGACTGGCGTTACTGATCCTGAATTACCAGTTGGTTATCAGTTCGATTATATGAATGCAGAAGTGATTGAAAAATTCATGACGGTAAAAGATGGTTTAATTACACTTCCGCACGGCACACAATATAAAATGATGGTATTGCCTAAAATGGAAACCATGCGTCCTGCATTACTTGCAAAAATTAAACAATTGGTATTTGATGGAGCCGTAATATTAGGGCCAGCACCCAA
>JBAXPJ010000025.1:0-36823 GCA_037132335.1 Sediminibacterium sp.
ATACTTATTTTGGGGTTGCAAAGATATGGAAATGAATGGAATTATGAAAAATTCAACCCGAAATCTTCCAAAAAGGGCAAAATAAAAGGGAAATCGTAGTATTTCCCTTTTATTATATTGATAAACAACTAGTTATAATTGTTGCAACACCTGGCAGCTAACCCATTTTCATTTATTGGCAATTTAACCTACTCCGGGAAACCATGGGCGACCAATTCCTGCCCTAAAAGGCCATGGAATCGCGGATAAAATTAAAAGCAAAGCCACTATGTAAAAAATAAAGCTAGGGTTCGTTTTGCCCGTTTTCTTGTATTTGATATGACCAATCGTAATTAAAATGATGGCTAAGACCATCGAAAAGATATGCTCCACTGCCCAAAAACGACTTACAGCATCTTTCATTGCGGTCGCCATTCCAACGGACTGAATCATTTTGAAACCCAAAAGACTGCTTACAAAATACTGGTATAATCCCAAAACTAAAGTAGTGTGAGAAGTAATCAATAATATTTTACTTGTTGAAAGTGCGTTTTGTTTCACCATCAATTTATAGATGCTCAACAATAGTGTAATTAAGATGACCCATCTCAATAGATTATGTAAGTGCAATAAACCAGTATTCATATTCAATAGTTTTGATTGAGGTTGTAAAATACAACTTTATCATTAAAATTGAATTAATCAACCCAATCTGCTACAAATACATTGGTATCGCGCGTACCACCATTATTTCGGTTGGAAGAAAATAAGATCTTCTTTCCATTAGGGCTAAACATAGGGAAAGCATCAAATCCCTTATCCCTACTTATTTTTTCTAAATGATTGCCTTCTAAATCTATTAAATACATATTGAAAGGGAAACCACGCTTATATTCATGATTACTGCAAAAAATAATATGCTTTCCATCGGGTGTAAAATTAGGGGCCCAATTGGCTTGACCTAAATGTGTAATTTGTTTTACATTTTTACCATCTGCATCTGCTACAAACACTTCCATTTTTGTGGGCGCCACCAATCCTTCTTTTAAAAAGTTTTTATACTCATCTACTTCTTCTTTGGTTGTAGGTCGGCTTGCTCTCCAAACTATTTTTTTGCCATCTGGACTAAACCAAGCACCACCATCATAGCCTAGGGTATTGGTGACTTTAATTTCCTTCCCAGTCGCTAAATCCATTACATATAAATCCAAATCGCCTCCTTTAACACTACAGTAAATCATTTTTTTACCATCTGGCGATAAAGTGCCTTCCGCATCATATCCTTCTGATTTGGTTAATTGCTTTATATTTTTCCCATTGGTATCTGCAATAAAAATATCATAAGAGGTATATAAAGGCCATATGTATTTATTGCCATATTTAGCACGATCTACACTTGGAGGACATTCGTCCCCGCCATTTTTTGTAGAAGCATAAATAATATGAGCCCCGTCTTTTGTAAAATAAGAACAAGTAGTCCTACCCTTTCCTCCACTTAATAATCTATAAGTAAAACTGTCTGTTATTTTTGCGGGAAGTTTACCCATAAATATTTGATCGCATAAAATTCCTTCCTTAGGATTGGTTCTTTGAAAAGTAACTCTCTTACCATCAAAGCTCCAATAAGCCTCGGCATTATCACCTCCAAAAGTAAGTTGTTGAACATTTTTAAAATGAGATTCGCCTGCGAATAAAACAGAATCTGCTTGCGCCAAAACGCTAGATGCTATCATGATGAAGCAAAGCATTGAAAAGAATATTTTTTTCATAATTTAATAGTTGGAAGCAAATGTACAAGCTCCCAACTAAAATCAAATGACTTACATCAGTTGAAGGCTGTGAATAAAATAATATGACAAAAAAATGACAGTGTCTTAAAAAAAATAGACCTTTGATACAAATTATCAAAATGGCCATTATTGCACCCTCTTTATTAGCAGCTGACTTTTTACATTTAGGTAAAGCATGTGATATGTTAAACGAAAGCGAAGCAGAATGGTTTCACTTAGATGTAATGGATGGAAGTTTTGTTCCCAACATTAGTTTTGGGCTTCCTATCATTGAACAAATTCGAAAAGCAACCACTAAAATATGTGATGTCCATTTAATGATTGTGCAACCTGAAAAATACATTGAAGCTTTTAAAAAAGCAGGTGCAGATATTTTAACGGTGCATTATGAGGCTTGCCCTAATTTATTGGAAACACTTTCTCAAATAAAAGCAAAGGGCATGAAAGCAGGGGTTGCCATTAATCCGGATACAGATGTTCAAGTATTAAGCGAATACATTACAGAAATAGATGTGGTATGCGTCATGAGTGTATTTCCTGGCTTTGGCGGGCAAAAATTTATTGAACATACTTATGAAAAAGTGACAGCATTAAAAAACATCATTCAAATAAAAGGCGCGTACACTTTAATCGAAATTGATGGTGGTGTTACTGAACATAACGCTCAAGCATTAATACTAGCAGGTGCGGATGTATTAGTAGCAGGTACCACTGTTTTTAAAGCACCGGATCCTATAAAAAGTATCGCCCAATTACGCAGTTTTTAATCTCCCTTTCCCTGATTTATATAATATACTAAAATGAACGGAATATTATCATTTTAGTAATGCACAATTGTGCGTATTTAAATATTGCCATTTTGTTTTTCTTTTTTTAAATTGTGTCAGGACGATTATTTTATACTACTCACCCTTTAAAACTAATCCCATTGACTGACACCATCATCAACCTAGAAACCGTTAATCCTATTGAGTTTTTCGGCGTCAACAACAACAAATTTGACATTTTAAAAAAGAAATTCCCATTACTAAAAATTTTATCAAGAGGCACTCAAATCAAACTTAGTGGTGCACCCGAACAAATCGAAATTGCAAAAGAAAAAATTGTACTCATCATTCAGTACATGGAACGCAACGGACATTTAAGTGAAAACTATTTCGAGCAAATATTAGGCGGCGATGATGCTGAAATTATTGACCATTTTGTTGAACAAAATCCGAATGAAGTATTGGTTTATGGCCCCAATGGTAAAACAGTTCGCGCAAGAACAGCCAATCAAAAAAAGATGGTACAAGCAGCCGATAAAAACGATATTGTTTTTGCTATCGGGCCTGCAGGTACAGGTAAAACCTATACAGCAGTAGCGCTTGCTGTAAGAGCTTTAAAAAATAAATTAGTTAAAAAAATTATCTTAACAAGACCCGCAGTGGAAGCAGGCGAAAGTTTGGGATTTTTACCTGGTGATTTAAAAGAAAAAATTGATCCCTATTTAAGACCATTATATGATGCATTGGATGATATGATACCTGCAGATAAATTAGGTTATTATATGTCCACACGCACCATAGAAATTGCCCCATTAGCTTATATGAGAGGTAGAACCTTAGATCACGCGTTCATTATTTTAGATGAATCACAAAATGCAAATGACTTACAGATAAAAATGTTCTTAACGCGAATTGGATCAAATGCAAAAGCAATTATCACGGGTGACCCTACTCAAGTGGATTTACCCCGCAATCAAAAAAGTGGTTTAGAAAAAGCTTCACGCATATTACAAAACATTGAAGGCATCGCACATATTCAATTAGATGAGGAGGATGTGGTACGTCATAAATTAGTAAAAGCCATCATAAAAGCCTATGACAAAGAAAGGGAAAATGAAACCGAAAATTCATATCATAGGTAAATGCCTATTTTGAACCTGATTTTGATTATATATTATATTAATGTTTAATACATAATATATTGTTTTATAACTATTTAAAAATTTGTTAACAAAAACATAAATTAAGTAATCAATTTATTTGTTTCTTTGCAGTACTTAAAATAAACAATTATATGTCAAGTAAAAAATTACTACATTTTCTCGTAGCTATGTTAATGTTGCCTGTTTTGACTTTTGCGCAAAACACAACTGGTAGCTTAAGTGGATCTGTAAAAGCGGACAATGGTGAAGTCCTTGTTGGTGCAACAATAAGTGTATTACATGTACCTACAGGAACAGTATATAAAGTACAAACAAGAAAGTCTGGAACTTTTGATATCAGTAACATGCAACCTGGAGGTCCTTACTCCATTTCGGTTTCTTATGTAAACTATCAAACTGAAAAAAGAGATGATATCTATATTAATTTAGGTGATGCTGCACGTTTAGATATTGTGTTAGCAACTAAAGTTGCAAAACTTGCAGATGTAACAGTGAACGCTTCAAGAAAAGGTTCCGATTTATCTGTTAGAGGTGGTACACAAACGATCATCGGAAAAGATAAAATTGAAAATTTACCAACTGTAGGTCGTAACCTTCAAGATTATTTACGCTTTACTCCTTCTGTTAAATTAGTAGGTGGTACAGGTGGATTAACAGGAATGTCTATTGCTGGTCAAAACAACCGTTTTAACTCATTCTATATTGATGGTGCTGTGAACAATGACCAATTTGGTTTAAGTGCGAGTGGAACAAATGGTGGGCAAACAAGTGTGGGTCCTATTTCAATGGATGCGGTTGATCAAATTCAAGTGATGGTTTCTCCATTTGATGCTTCTATTGGTAATTTTACAGGTGGTGGTATTAATGCGACTACTAAAAGTGGTACAAATGATGTGAGCGGAACTGTATACTCATTTACTCAAAATCAAAACTTAACTGGTAAAACGCCAACTGGCGATAAAGCTTTAGCTACTAAATTAAATCCATTTAGTGCTAAAACAGTAGGAGGTAGTTTTGGTGGTGCGATTATAAAAAATAAATTATTTTATTTTGTCAACTACGAAACCATCGAAAGTAACCGTCCTCAACCATTTGATTTTGCTGGTTACAAAGGAGCAAGCTCTGCTGCCGTTATTGACGCATTAGCTGCTACTGTAAAATCAAAATACGGATATGATGTTGGTAGTTATTTAGACAATCCAGAAACAGTTAGTTCAAAAAGATTAGCGGCTAAATTAGATTGGAACATTACATCTAATCACCGTTTAAGTATTTCATATCGTCATTCTGAAGCTAGAGATTTTAATACATCTGCTTCCAACTCTACTACTATTAACTTTTTTAATAATGGTATTTTATATCCTAATAAAACCAACTCATTATCTGCAGAGTTAAGAAGTACTTTTAAAAATGGTATTAGCAATAAAATGTTATTTACCATTACAGACGTAACAGATGATAGAAGTCAAATTGGAGATCCTTTCCCTCGTGTTTCTATAACAGATGGCTCTGGTAAAATCATCTTTGGTTCGGAAGAATATTCCACTTCTAACTTATTGAGACAAACCAATAAAAACTTTTTAGATTACTTAAAATTCAATGTCAACAATCACAATTTAACATTAGGTATTGACTACGAATTAAGTAAATCATACAATGTATTTATTCGTCAAAACTTTGGATCATACACTTACAATACTTTAGCTGATTTCTTAGGTGATAAAGCACCTTCTTCATACAACAGATCATTCTCAATGTTAGATAACACAACAGGAGATGATACAAAAGCAGCAGCTAGTTTTTATTCTGGTCGTGGAAGTGCTTTCTTTAATGACGAATTTAAACCTACAGATAATTTAACCATTAATTATGGTGTGAGAGGTGACTATTCTAAATTTTTATGTATTCCATACAAAGATGATTATTTTAATAATCCTTTAGTGATTGGCGCACTTTCTGCATCTAATGATTTAATGGGTGCAAGAAGTGGTCAAATGAACGATCCTAAAATATCAATTTCACCTCGTATAGGTTTTACATATAAAATACCTAAAGAAAATCTTACCATCCGTGGTGGATTAGGTATGTTCACAGGTCGTATGCCTTTAGTATGGCCTGGTGGAGTTTATAATAACAATGGATTGAGTGTAGGTGGAATATCTCCTACAGGCAGTACATTGTCTAAATTAACTTTCAGAGCTAACCCATTGGGTCAATATACTGCTGCTGATTTAGGTCTAAACCCAGGTTTAGCTAAAGGGCAAGTTGATTTAATTGCACCTGACTTCCGTTTACCAAAATTATTCCGTGCTTCATTAGCAATTGATAAAAAATTGGGTAACAATTGGACAGTAACAATTGAAAGTAGCGTAAGTAAAAACATAAACGAGATTTACTACAAAAGAGTAGATATCTTAAATAATTTGGGCGTAATGACTGGACCAGATAATCGATATATTTATAATAATGCTGCTAAGATTCAATTCCCAGCAATTGGAAATATTCCAGCAGGTAACCCTTACACTGGTATTTTTGTGTTGACAAATCAACCTTATAATAGCAAAAAAGGTTTTGCTTACAACTTTACTGCTTCTATTGATAAGTCTTGGACTGATGGATTTTCATTCAATGCATTTTATACTTATGGAACTGCATTTGTTACCAACGAACCTACTTCTAGCCAAAACAACAGTCAGTGGAGATATATGGAAACTGTTAATGGTCGTAACTATGTTGAAAGATCAAGATCTGATTTTGATTTAGGACATAGAGTAAGCTTATTTAGTGCTAAGAAGTTCACTTATTTAAAAGGTGCAATGGCTACAACCATTAGCTTAGTTTATAACGGCCAATCAGGAAATCCATTTAGCTATGTATATTCTACAGGTCCTGTTAGAGATCAAGGAACTGGTGAAACAAATGACTTGTTATTCATACCTACTACTTCACAATTAAGTGCGATGACTTTTGTAACAAACGCATCTTATCCTTTATCTGCTACAGATCAGAAAGCTGCATTTGATGCTTATATCCAACAAGACAATTACTTAAGCAAGCACAGAGGCCAATATGCTGAAAGAAATGGTGGAAGATTACCATTCCAAAACATAATTGATTTAAAATTAATGCAAGATTTCAATGTTAAAATGAATGGTAGAAAATACCAATTCCAATTAACTTATGATATCTTCAATTTCACCAATATGTTGAATAGAAATTGGGGTCGTACTTATTTCTTGTCTAATGATCAGTTTGCTTTGGTTAAATACCAAGGAGCTACTGGCTCTTTGATACCAAGTTATAGTTTTGCTCCTATCTCAAACAACACACCTTGGGGTGTAAGTACAAGTGTTGCTCCAAGCTATAGTGCTCGTTGGGTTAGCCAAATTGGTTTAAGATTTAAGTTCTAATATGAATTAGGTTTATCCTTTTAGTTTATATAAAATACCCTCCCTTCATTCGGGAGGGTATTTTTTTAAGAGCAATTCTTAAAATTTGCTTAATTTCAATGTCATGGCGATACAAAATTTACAACAATTTACCGTTGGTGTTGAGGAGGAATACATGGTATTAGATCCCTCTACGAAGGAATTAAAAAGCCATCAGAAAGCCATTGTTAATGAAGGACAAAAACTATTTAAGGATAAGATTAAGGCCGAAATGCACCAAGCGGTGGTGGAAGTAAGCACAGGTATTTGTAAAAATGTAGAGGAAGCATTTACTGAGGTCATCGAACTACGTAATGGTGTTAGTAAAATTGCAAATGATTTAGGTTTTAGTATTGGTGCATCTGGCACACACCCTTTTAGTTTATGGGAAACGCAATTAATATCAGATCAAACAAGATATCAGGAATTACTCAACGAATTACAACAAGCTGCTCGAAGCAATTTAATTTTTGGATTACATGTCCATGTTGGTATGGAAGATCGCCGTATGGCCATTCATATTGCCAATACCGCTCGTTATTTTCTGCCACATATTTATGCATTAAGTACCAACTCGCCTTTTTGGGAGTCTCGAAATACAGGCTACAAATCATATCGTTCAAAAGTATTTGATAAATTTCCAAGAACAGGAATTCCAGATACATTTGAGAGTATCGAGGCCTATGATAATTTTATACAACTGCTCATCAAAACCAATTGTATTGATGATGCAAAAAAAATATGGTGGGATTTAAGGGTACACCCTGTTTTTAATACCATAGAATTTCGTATTTGCGATGTGCCAATGACGATGCAAGAAACCATTACCATTACTGCCCTATTCCAAGCTATATGCGCAAAAATTTATACACTTCGTCGTCAAAATATTAATTTCATTAATTACCAACGCGCACTCATCAATGAAAATAAATGGCGTGCCAGCAGGTATGGTATTGAAGGAAAACTAATTGATTTTGGTAAGGAAAAAGAAATTGATACCAAGGAATTAATTAATGAATTATTGGATTTCATTGATGGCGTAGTGGATGAATTAGGTAGCAGGTCTCATGTTGAAAAAGTGCACCAAATATTTGAAACAGGCACTGGCGCTGATCGACAATTAAAAGTGTTTAAGGAAACAGGAAGCTTAATTGAAGTAGTTAAATATATCCAACAAAGCTTTTTAACATTATAATCCAGTGAATTACTGCCCTAGTTTGTAATCAAATAAAGTAGCTGTAAACAATCCCCTTTCTCTCTTTTTAAATACAACATCCCAATTACCCTTATACCTTAAAATTTTAGGGACCAATTGGCCATTAAAATAATTCATCTCTACTTCCATAGAGACATTAAAATCATATACACCTGCCTTATAGCTTAATGAATAGTTACGACCCAGTACTTCTAGTGTTTTAGGATTAAACCAGGTGATCATTTGGTCTACTACAATTCGGTCTTTAGCAAAAAATCCTAAATCGGCCTTAGGTTGCACATCAAATACATATACTAATTGCCCATGGTATTCAACATAATCCAATTTGTAATCATATAACTCATGGGCCGATTCATCATATAAATCTAGTTTATTGCCAATAAAAGGAATGCCAGGAATTTTTTTACCCGGGTTAAAAAACAACATTTTTAATTGTTCCTTTGCTTTTTCAATCCCCGATCCTTTAACAACTCTATTTTTCCCCGATACTATATTAGTTTCCCCGCAAATACTTCCTTTGGTAAAAAACAAGCTTGCATACAAGGAAGGAGTAGTGTAATTATATTCGCCATTTTTATTGAGTAAATCACCAGTGATTGTTTCTTCCAATACATCCATTGTTCGACAACCTCCTATTTTATTTTGCCTGGTTTTACTATTTAACGAAGCTTGCATTTTATTATTTTCATCCATCATCTCAATATGATTATAGGAGCTATAGCCAATAGTACGAAGGGTTTTAAAGGCCTTATAAAAACTAGAGTCTTGTTTTATACGAAGTAAAATATCCTTATAATCAAAATGATTTCGTACAATGGCGTCTGTTAATGTAAATTTTTGACCATCTTCCATGATGGTAGAATCCTGCGCAATGCTATTAGCGCTCAATGAAATAAATAGCAAAATTAAAAAAGATCGATATAATTTCATTGAACTAAATTAAAGTTGGATTATTTAATTTGAGTCATTTTATAATCCACTTTGACCTTTCCCTTTGAAATGTCATTCAGCTTCCCTTGTAATATTTTTCGTCTTAGGGGTTTTAAGTAATCTATAAAAAGCTTTCCTTCGATATGATCATATTCGTGTAAAATCACCCTTGCCGATATCCCTTTAAAAGTTTCAGTATGCGAAACAAAATTTTCATCCAAATAACTTAAAGTAACTTCGGCCGGTCTTAATACATCTTCTCTTATTTTAGGAATACTTAAACAACCTTCATTGTAAACCCAATCTTCACCGCCTGTTGAAAGTATTTTTGCATTAATGAATGCTTTTTTAAAACCTGGGGCATCCACATAGGTTTCATCTCCTTCCTCTCTATTGGCAAATATCTGCTCGCTGTCCATCACAAACAATCGAATGTTTTTATTTATTTGAGGTGCAGCCAAGCCTACCCCATTGCTTTCATACATGGTCTCCCACATATCCTCCAACAATTTTGACAAATTGGGATATTCGGCAGTGATAGGCTCACTCACCTTTCGTAAAATAGCTGCTCCGTATGCAACAATAGGTAAAATCATACTCAATCAATTATAGTGGGTGCAAAGTTATCAATAAAAGGTGGTTTTAAGAACGGCTTGATAGATATTCCTGCAAAAGCATCGTAGCCGCAACTCGATCAATGGTTTTTTTATCCCTACGATCATTCTTCTTCATGCCCATTTCTACCATGGCACGAACCGCATTTTTAGAGCTAAATCTTTCATCTACTGTAATGACAGGTATGGCTGGGAATTTTTTTTCAAGTGTTTCAATGGCTTTTTTAACCAAAGGCGTTGCATGTGTAGGGCTATTATCCAAATTAAGCGGCTCTCCAATCAAAATAAGTTCAACTGGCTCCTTTAAAAAATAATCCGCTAAAAAAGTATATAAATTTTTAGTGTCCACCGTCGTTAAAGCAGTTGCAATAATTTGAAGTGGATCAGTCACAGCTAACCCACATCTTTTGCCCCCAAAATCAATACAAATAATTCTAGCCAATGTTTTTATTCGTTAAAGTGGTGAATGGAAAATTTGAACCAAAATAGCACTAATGACAAAAATACTAAATACAATGCTAGCAATTCCATTCGCAGTCATAAATGCTAGGTTTACTTTACTTAAATCATAAGGCTTCACAATACTTTGTTGATAAATCAACATACCTACAAAAACGAATAGCCCTATTATATATAAAAAATGGAATCCCCCTACAAAATAGGCAAGTATTACAAATGAGGCCGAATAAACATGCAATACTCTTGAAATGCGCAAGGCCTTTCTTAATCCCCAATGACTTGGAATAGAATATAAGGATTGGGATTGATCAAAATCGATGTCTTGTAAGGCATAAATAATATCAAAACCACTCACCCAAAATATGACTGAAAATGAAAACAGCAAAGGCAATAAAGCAAAACTTCCTGTGACTGCTAAGTAAGCACCAATAGGCGCTAAAGACAAACCTACCCCTAATACCAAATGACATAAATAGGTAAATCGTTTGGTATAACTATAAAACAAAATAACAAATAAAGCGACTGGTGATAAATAAAAGCAAATAGGATTTATAAAATAAGTGGCTAGGATAAAAACTATAGCATTTACAAAAATAAACAACAGTGCTTTTTCTGCTTTAATAATACCTGCAGGAATTTCACGAATGGCAGTTCGGGGATTTAATTTATCAAAGTGTCTATCCAAGTATCTATTAAAAGCCATCGCAGTAGATCTTGCTGATACCATACAAAGGAGCACTAAAAAAAGTTTGAGTAAAATATGATCGACAGTGCTGTGTTGTAACCAGATTTCTCTACAACCCAATACAAATCCAATAAGCGCAAAGGGTAATGCAAAAATGGTATGCGAGAACTTAACCAAACTGAAATAATTTTTTACTGTCGACATATGCTATTTATAATTATATATTAACTTATACTTTATCGAACCATTTCCCATAAAACAATGGCCGCTGCCACAGAAATGTTTAAAGAATGTTTCATGCCATATTGAGGGATTTCAATAGCGCCATCACAAAGCGCTAAAACTTCTTCACTCACACCCTCTACTTCATTACCAAAAACAAATGCTAAGGAAGTCTCCTTTTTATTGGGCAAAAATGCATCTAATTGATCCAATGACACACTCCCGTGTGTTTGTTCAATCGCAAATACTTTAAACCCTTTTTGTTTTAAAGATTGTACCGCTTGCACAGTCGTTTCATAATAAACCCAATCAACTGATTCAGTCGCCCCTAAAGCTGTTTTATGAATATCGCGATGCGGTGGCTGAGGAGTAAAACCACATAAACAAATACCCCCTATTAAAAAAGCGTCGGCAGTTCTAAAAACGCTGCCTACATTATGCATACTACGAATCTGATCCATGACCAATATAATCGGCTTTTTGTGGGCCTCTTTAAAATCGGCTACCGACATTCGGCCTAAGTCCTCCATACTCATTTTACGCATATGCAAAAGTACGCTTTTTATGAAAAATTATGTAGGTTTGTCATCCATGTCAAAATCAAGTGCAGATACTCCTTTAATGCAACAGCACCGGGCTATAAAACAAAAATACCCGGATGCAATATTGTTGTTTAGAGTGGGTGATTTTTATGAGACATTTGGCTCCGATGCCATCATTGCATCAAAAGTTTTAGGCATTACATTAACAAAACGAAATAATGGGGCTGCATCTTCGAGTGAATTGGCTGGATTCCCCCATCATAGCTTGGATACTTATTTACATAAATTAGTGAAAGCAGGTCATCGCGTGGCCATATGTGATCAATTGGAAGATCCTAAAAATGTAAAAGGTATTGTAAAAAGAGGGGTCACTGATATGCTTACTCCGGGTATAGCGACCAACGATAAATTATTGGAACATAAAAACAATAATTTCTTAGCTGCCCTTTATGTTGAAAATGATAAAGGGGGTATTGCTTTTTTAGATATTACGACTGGTGAATTTTTAGTAGCCGAAGGCAACACCGATTACTTAGATAAATTATTACAAAGCTTACAACCAGCTGAAATTTTATTTCCTAAAAACTACCAGACCACATTTAAGGAGGTTTTTGGAAACCAATTTTACACATATGGACTAGACAGTTGGATATTTGATGCACCCTTTGCAACTGAATTACTATTAAAGCAATTTCAAACTCAAAATTTAAAAGGATTTGGAATTGAAGATCAAACCTTAGGCATTATTGCAGCAGGTGCCATTTTACATTATTTAAAAGAAACAGAACACCCCCACTTACAACATATTCACAAAATTCAACGAATGGTTCGAGATGAAATTTTGTGGATGGACAAATTTACAATTCGCAATTTAGAACTTATTGGCAATGGCAGTGATCGCAAAGGCTTACTTGAAATAATGGATGCCACCAAAAGCCCCATGGGTGCCCGTTTACTAAAAAGATGGTTGGTTTTCCCTCTGCAATCCATTGAACAAATTAATCATCGTTTAAATACGGTTTCTACTTTTATTGAAGATGCCACATTAACGCAACAATTAGGTGATTTAATTGAATCCTGTGGCGACTTAGAAAGATTAGCAAGTAAACTTTCGACTCGAAAAATTCAACCGCGCGAGTTTTTACAATTAGGAAAATCAATGGCTGCTGTCGTTGAAATTAAAAAAATAATACAGCAAAACAACAACCCTTATTTACAACAAGTTAGCAAGGACCTTTTGACCTGCGAAAACAGCATGAATGCGATTTTTGCTTCATTAAACGAACAAGCACCAGCAACGGTTGTGAAAGGCGGATTTATAAAGCCAGGCGTTTCATCTACTTTGGATGAACTTAGAAATATATCAAGCGGAGGAAAAGAATACCTAACGCAATTACAAAATAAGGAAGCTGAAAATACTGGCATTTCATCCCTAAAAATAGGATACAATAATGTGTATGGATATTATTTAGAAGTGACGCATGTGCACAAAAACAAAGTGCCAAGTGAATGGATACGAAAACAAACCTTAACCACTGCCGAAAGGTATATCACTCCTGAATTAAAAATTTACGAAGAAACTATTTTAGGAGCAGAGGATAAAATTTTAACATTGGAAAATGAATTGTACCAACAATTATTAGTCCAAGTATTGCTTGAATTAAACGCGATTCAAAAAAATGGACAGTTAGTGGGCGTATTGGATTGCTTGCTATGCTTTGCAGTTATAGCAAAAGAAAATAAGTATTGCAAACCCACTCTTACTAAGGATACCATTTTAAAAATTGAAGCAGGAAGGCATCCTGTCATAGAGAAAAGCTTACCCATCGATCAATCTTATATTCCCAATGATGTTTTTTTAGACCCAGCTACACAACAAATCATTATTTTAACTGGTCCCAATATGAGTGGCAAGAGCGCGGTGTTAAGACAAACCGCACTCATTACTTTAATGGCACATATGGGCTCCTATGTTCCTGCTCAAAGTGCTGACATTCCATTGACCGACAAAATATTTACTCGCGTTGGTGCCAACGATAATTTAAATGCAGGCGAATCTACTTTTATGGTGGAGATGCTTGAAACAGCTAGTATCTTAAATAATATTAGTGAGCGAAGTTTAATTTTATTAGATGAAATTGGCCGAGGCACTTCCACCTATGATGGCATTTCGATTGCTTGGAGTATTGTTGAGTTCTTATACCAATCAAAGCAAAAGCCAAAAACATTATTTGCGACACATTATCATGAATTGAATGATTTAGAAGCACAATTATCTACTGTGCATAATTTTCATGTGAGTCATAAGGAAGTTGGCAATAAAATTATTTTTTTACGCAAATTAACAAAGGGTGGCAGCACACATAGTTTTGGTATTCATGTGGCTAAAATGGCAGGCATGCCTACTATTTTAGTAGACCGAGCCAATGCTATTTTAAACGAAATGGAATTAAAAAATAAGGGGAGTCAAAATTTAGCAACGCCTTTGGCGCAAGAACCTAATACGAAATATCAATTATCTATTTTTGATGCGCATACAGAAACTTTTGAATCTATCCGAAAGGAATTAGACGCGATTGACATTAATAACCTAACACCAGTTGAAGCTTTAATGAAATTACAAGCCATTAAAAAGAAACTGAATTAAGCCGCCATTTGCTTTAAGCAATTTTTAATTTTCACTTGCAAATCTGCCGAAGCGGGTACTAAGGGTAAACGAAGTTCATTTTGAAGTAACCCTTGCTCAAACATAAATGCTTTAATACCTGCAGGATTATTTTCGGCATACATATGTGAATATGCATTTAGCATACTATCATTCAAAGATTTTGATTTTACAAAGTCACCTAATAAAGCAGCTTGAATCATATCAGAAAATTGTTTTGGAAAAGCATTCGCAGCAACACTGATCACACCATCCATTCCGCATGCAATTTGAGCCATCACTAATTCATCATCTCCACTCACTACTAAAAAATCAGATGGGCGATCTTTTAAAATTGCGATAGATTGTGCCATCTCTGGACCTGCTTCTTTAATACCAGCAATATTAGGATGCACTGCTAAACGAAGTGTAGTATCTGCCGACATATTACGACCTGTTCTACCAGGTACATTATATAAAATAATAGGTTTGGGAGCAGCATCTGCTAATGCAATATAATGCTGGTATAATCCTTCTTGTGCTGGTTTATTGTAATAAGGAGTAACGCTTAATATCGCTACCACTTTTGTTAAATCAAATTTGCTGAATGATTTTATAACTTCTGCGGTATTATTGCCACCAATACCTACCACCACAGGTACCCTATTATTTATTTTATTAACTGTACAATTAAATACTTCTATTTTTTCTTGATCACTTAATACCACTGACTCCCCCGTGGTACCCAATGTCACGATATAATTTACGCCCCCCGCAATTTGAATATCAATGATATTTTCAAGCGCAGCAAAATCAATTGATTTATCTTTTTTAAACGGAGTTACAATCGCAACACCCGTTCCTTTTAAAATTTGTCTTAGCATAGTGAGTAAAGATAAAATAATATTGTTACGCTTCCTCCCAAAATCCCATTTTACTGTATTTCTCGATTCTGTTTTCAGTCCTTTTTGTTGCGTCTATATGTTGTACCGATGCCAAAGCAGCTATTATTTTTTCCTTTAAAATTTGGGCAGCCTCAGGGTAACTCCAATGGGCCCCTCCAACAGGTTCAGACACAATTTCATCAATTAGGCCAAAACCTTTCATATCATTCGCAGTTAACTTTAGTTGTTCTGCTGCTAACTCCTTTTTATCCCAGCTACGCCATAATATGGAACTACAACTTTCAGGTGAAATCACGGTATACCAGGTATTTTCCATCATCAGGGTTTTGTCGCCCACTCCAATACCCAATGCACCACCGCTGGCCCCTTCTCCTATGATACAGATGATAATGGGCACTTTTAAACGAATCATCTCATATATATTCCTAGCAATGGCCTCTCCTTGGCCTCTTTCCTCAGCTTCTAGGCCTGGGAATGCCCCTGGAGTATCAATCAGACATACGACTGGTTTATTGAACTTTTCGGCCAATTTCATGAGTCTAAGGGCTTTTCGGTAGCCTTCAGGATTAGCCATCCCAAAGTTGCGTAATTGACGCGCTTTGGTATTACTTCCTTTTTGCTGCCCAATCATCATGACCGTTTGACCCCCTAATTCAGCGAATCCACCTACCATTGCTTTATCATCTTTTACATTACGATCACCATGTAATTCAATAAACTTATCACACATTAAATGAATGTATTTAAGTGTATAAGGTCGATCAGGATGACGACTTAGTTGAACCCTTTGCCATGGCGAGAGGCTTTCTGTGATTGCTTTTCGTTTATCTAGTATAGATTTTTCTAATTGAACTATTGTCGCCGTTAAATCAATTTTTGGATTTTTATCGGCTAACTTTTTTGTCGCATCAATTTGCTCATATAAATCTTTAATGGGCTGTTCAAAATCTAAAAATTGTCTATTTGGGTATTCTGGCATAAGGTTAAATTGGGATGTAAAAATAATAAAGGTTTTTTAATAAAAGATTTGTTTAAAAAAGCAGTTTCCCCTTATCTTTGCAGCCCTTATTAGTGGATTTATCCACGAAGCAAGGATCGGTAGTTCAGTTGGTTAGAATGCCGCCCTGTCACGGCGGAGGTCGCGGGTTCGAGTCCCGTCCGGTCCGCAAAAGCCACTCATTTGAGTGGCTTTTTTGCTTTCTACAGTAGCATAAATACTTATTACTTCTTTAATTATCAATGTTTAACTTATTATAACCACAGTCACCACAAAACCCTTCTAGTGCAATCGATTGCGTAGTTTTCTAAATACTTAAAATAATTTATTGTTTAATTTTCGTCGCGTTTTCAATCGATTGCTTCATTTGAATACATCTCAAATGCCATTCGGCAGACTGACGTAAAATATAAATTAATCACTGCTGGAGACGATTGTTCCAGCCCTAACCAATTTCTATGTCAAGAATAATGAGAAAATCACCATTTTCCTGGTCTTTGCTAATTTGCCATTTTATCAACAAGGAATCGTTTCGATTCTTTAAACTACAACCCATCTCTTATTCATTAAATAAATCAATTGCATTTGGCATAATGCTTTTTTTAATGATAACCACACAAACCATTGCACAACAAGGAACCAAAACAGTAACTGGAACCGTGCGTGACGAAAACGGACAACTAATGCAAGGCGTTTCCGTAAAAATTAAA
Organism: Sediminibacterium sp.; assembly: GCA_037132335.1. Classification (GTDB taxonomy): domain Bacteria; phylum Bacteroidota; class Bacteroidia; order Chitinophagales; family Chitinophagaceae; genus Sediminibacterium. The sequence goes on from JBAXPJ010000025.1 coordinate 17,052, forward strand.
GGCATTAGTAAAAACACCGTTACAGATGTAAATGGTCATTATACTTTATCTGCTAATACAAATGCCACACTAGTTTTTGCTTTTGTGGGATTTGGATCAAAAGAAGAAGCACTAAATAACCGCACTACTATTGATATCTCACTAAAAGAAACCAATAAAAATTTGGGCGAAGTGGTGGTGATTGGATATGGCACAGTCAAAAGACGTGACTTAACTGGCGCTGTTTCATCTGTAAGCGGAAAAGATATTGCTGCTACACCTGTTGCAAATATTGCGCAGGCCATGCAGGGAAAATTAACTGGCGTAAATATTACATCTCAAGATGGTCGTCCTGGAGCTGGAATCAATATCCGTGTTCGTGGTGGTGGTTCTATCTCTCAAAGTAACCAAGCATTGGTTTTGATTGACGGTATCCCAGGCAATTTAAATGATATTCCTGCAGATCAGGTTGAAAGCGTAGACGTATTAAAAGATGCGTCTTCTTCTGCCATTTATGGTTCTAGAGGAGCGAACGGTGTTGTTTTGGTTACAACGAAATCAGCAAAGGCTGGTAAAACAAATGTCAACTATAATAATTATACCAAAATCAATACCCCTGTTGCTTATTTACAAGCGTTAACTCCTTATAACTATTTGCAATATGTTTGGGCCAACGCTGCATCAAATGGAGCTGCTTATCAAACTCCCTTTGAACTATTGTATGGTTTAGGTGCCAATGCTGGAACAAATTCTGGCGGAATTGATGCCTACAAAAACTTACCAATTGATGATATACAGAAACAAGCTTATAAGCAATCTGTTTCATCGAATCATGCAATTTCAATTTCTAGCGGAACCGATAAAACAAAAGTATTATTCTCTGCAACTTATTCAGATGATCAGGGTATGAAGATTCAGTCTTTTCAGAAAAGAATTACTTCACAACTTAAAATCAACCAAAAAATTTCAGACAAAATTACATTTGACATAGATATCCGTTATGCAAATACTGCTACGCTTGGCGATGAAGGTACTTCAAGTGGAGGTGGATCAATCCTGTCATCTGCGTATCAATTCAGACCAATTGCAACCAATCATATTTTAGGATCCCTTGCTGCTTTAACAGCGAGCAATAATATTTCACAATACGGTAAGAACGTTTTATGGGATAATTACAATCCTGTTGCACGTATGGGTGATTATGATCCATTATCGCTTTCTCAGAATTTTGTGGGAATGGCTTCTTTTAATTACAATATTATAAAGGGTTTAAACTTTCATACTGATATCAGCGGAAATGGACTTTGGGGTCAGCGCAAATATTGGTCTGGCGCCGTTTACAACGGATTTATGGATGATGTTACTGGCACCAAATTGTATGCTGGCAATGCCGACTATCGTAAAAATGATAGCTGGGGAATGCGTTGGGCTAACACTTTAAGTTATGAATTCATTGTAAAAGAAAATCATAAGTTTAATTTATTAGCTGGTACCGAAGCCTTCAATTCTGGTGGTACAGGGCTTTCAATTCAAGCGAACTACTTCCCTTCAAATTTTACAGAACAAACTGCCTTTGCTCAAATTAATCAGTACGATAGGGCAAGAAATGTATTTGCATTTTCATCAAGTGTAAATACGCCTGATCGTTTAAATTCTTATTTTGGAAGATTGAATTATAGCTATAACAATAAGTATTTCTTAACTGGTACATTTAGAGCTGATGGATCTTCTAAATTCACTGATAATAACCGTTGGGGATACTTCCCTGGTGCAGCTTTAGCGTGGAAAATTTCTCAGGAAAATTTCATGAAAAACGTGACTTGGGTTAGTGATTTAAAACTAAGAGCAGCATACGGTTCAGTAGGTAATAACAATATTCCATCTGGAATGAATGTACAATCTTGGGGATCTGTAACTGACCAAAGATCTCAGTACGATATTAACCACGCTGCACTTGCTGCCTATCAGTTAAGTACACCGAGTATTTTATCTAACGCAAACCTTAAATGGGAAACCACTATTACGCGTGACCTTGGTTTAGATTTTTCTTTGTTGAATCATAAATTGACTGGTACAATTGATGCGTATTGGAACACTACCCAAGACTTGTTGTTACAAACAACCATTCCGGGCATCACAGGATTTACTTATACTTATGACAATATCGGACAAACAAGCAACAAGGGTATTGAGCTTTCTTTATTAGGCACCCTTGTTGACAAAAAAGATTTGAAAATTACTCTTGGAGGAAACATCACTTTCAATAAAAATAATGTAGACAAATTAGCAGATAATGTAACAGGACTCTATGGTTCAGGCTGGAATGGATCTGCCACCTACCCTGCTTATGACTACCAACTAATTGTTGGCAGACCTGTTGGTTTGGTAAGAGGGTTAACCAATATTGGTTTTTATACCCCGGATGATTTTAATTATAACAATGGTTTATATACATTAAAAACAGGAGTAGCTGATTTGACTTCTTCTTCTGGTGGTGTAACTCATGGAATCACCACAGGTACCGATCGTCCTACCGGACAGATTGCTTACCCAGGTTTGCCTAAATACAAAGACTTAAATGGAGATGGTAAAGTTGATGACAAAGACCTTGACATCATTGGCAGTAACACACCTAAGTATACTGGAGGTTTTAATTTGAGCGTCAAGTATAAAAACCTCGATTTTGGTTTAAACTTCAACTACAGTGTTGGTAATGATGTTTTCAATGCAAATAAACTATTGTCTTTATTCGGACCAAAAGAAGCTGGGGTTTATCAAAACAAGTTAGATATCATGAGCAATGCTTATAAAATTTACAATGTAGTGAACGGTCAGTTGGTGCGCTTAAAAACGCCGGATGAGTTAAATGCAGCGAATACTAATGCTAGTTTACCATTGTCATATAGCGAAACAGGTGTGACTTCAACACTTGCTATTGAAAATGGATCTTTCCTGCGTTTAAATACATTAATTGTAGGATATACTCTTCCAAAAACTGTATTGGCAAAATTGCACATGAGCAACCTACGTATATATGGTAGCGTTTATAATTTATTAACCATTACTAAGTACAAAGGTTTAGACCCTGAAGTTGGAACAAATGATAACGCTAACGGATCTGTATATCCTACATCAGGATTTGATTATGGTGCTTATCCTCGTGCCCGTTCATTTGTGTTCGGTGTAAACCTTAATTTTTAATCAACATAAAACGCAAATAATGAACCCATATATAAAATATATCACAGCCATTTCGTTTTGCTTTCTTTTTACACAATGTAAAAAGGACTTTTTAGAAGTAAGTTCTCCCTCAAGTGTAGATGACAACTTCGTAACAACTACTCCATCAGAAACATTTAAATCACTATCCTGGTGTTATGCAAACTACCGCCAGAGTTGTGTTATGGGTGCATACCGCTGGAATGACCCAGTAGGATCCGATGCAGAATACTATCCTGAAGACGGTTCTACTAATAACATTAATGCTATTGGTCGCTCCGATTTATTAGGTGTTGATGCCGCTGCTGGTGGATTCAACGCGCTGTTTCAAACGCTTGCATTGGCAGGCAGACTTGCAGATATCATTGCAACCAAGGACGTATACAAAGCCGATGTAGCAGCTGGTAAAACAACCGACTGGACACAGCTATACGGAGAAGCCGTAACCATGAGAGCTTTTTGCTATTTTGATTTAATTAAGCATTTTGGCGATATCCCTTATGGCTATGAAAATAAAGTAATTACAGATTATGCATTAAATTCAAGATTTGATATTTATGATAGTTTAATCAGTGGTCTTCAGAAGGCTGAGCCTTACATGTATAAGTTAGGACAAAACGGTATCAATGCAGAAAGAATGTCTAAAACATTTTGCGATGCCTTGATAGGTCAACTTGCACTTTATTCAGGTGGCTATCAAACCATTCGTACCGATGTAGATGGTTTATATGGCAAAGTAACTTTTACCAAAAAAGGAAGCGAAGCCAATAAATGTGTTTACGCACGTCGTAGCGATTATTTGAACTATTATCAAATTGCTAAAACCTATTTACAAAAAGCAGTAGATAATGCTGGAACATCAGTGCTAATTGCTGCAGATACTAGAACCTATGCCAACAATCCTTTTCAACGTCATTTCCAATATTTCCAAGATCTGACCGTTAGTCCAGAGTCTTTGTTTGAAATAGGAAATATTCAGGGAGGAACCTTAACTACTACTAGCGAGTATCCATATGCATTTGGTCGTCCATCAGATGGCGGTAGTTCCAATGCTGCTCCTTGTAAAACTTTCGGTGCGCTTAGAATTGTTCCGGCTGTATATTATGGCAGCTTTGAAACATCCGATCACAGAAGAGATGTAAGTGCCACTGTTACTGCAAGTAATGGCGACGGCAATGAAAAGATGATGACTTTTGTACCTGGAAGTAAAAGTGCTGGTGGAATTTCAACTAATAAATGGGATGAGAATCGAATGAATCCTCCATACGTTGCAGCTCAAAGAAATTCAGGTATCAACTGGCCAATATTAAGAATGGCTGATGTTATTTTATTATTAGCCGAAGCAAAAGCAGAAATCGGAGAAGTTGATGCTGTTACATTGCTAAACCAAATTCGTCAAAGAGCATTTGGTAATACCCTACATAGCTTGGCTTTGTCTGGACAGGCATTAAAAGATGCCATTTTAGAAGAACGTAAATTGGAACTACTAGGCGAAGGACAGCGTCGTTGGGATCTAATACGTTCAGGTACTTATTCTGAGAAAGCTATTGCTGTTCAACAAGATCTATTAGCAACAGTAAACGATCTTAAAACATTGGGCTACCATCGTTATCCAAATGGCAATGATTTTCCTGCTTATATATGGACCAAAAAAGTTACCCTAACAAATCCATTAACTTACGATTGTGCAAGTGCAGATACACTGGCCAATCCTGCAGCATTTCCTGCATGGAGAGGACAATACAATTTCAGTACACTAGCAGCAATAAGCAGCAAAGTAGTAGGCCTAACACACAATATTGCCATTCAGGGATTGTTTCGATATATCAATCCAACTAGTGCAGAAGCAACTACTCTGCAAAATGCAGGATATACCAAAACTAACTGGGGTATTGATATGGCAAATGCACTGACTGTTTATCAAAGAAATATTCTTTCGGGCATTACCGCTGCAGGTGATCCTCCAAGAATTTACTGGCCAATTCCTTCAGAAACAATTAGTAAATCGAAAGGAAAAATTACAAATGGTTATGGTTTAGCGCAACAATAGATTTGTAATTCCTATAAAAACAAAACCCACTTTTAAAGTGGGTTTTGTTTTTTATAGGAATACTTCAAAAGTTTAAATTCAATTATTTAAGATCAATTGAATAGAATCTTCTATATAATTCTTCTCTAGCCTTACCACCTGCTTTCTTGTTTTCTGCCTCAGACCATGCTTTAAACTTTGCATTTTCGTGAATGGCTTTATAAGCTTCTTCTGAAACCCAATGACCTATTGTACAATACCTGTAATTAGTAGATTTATCGTCATCCTTAACTTTTGAAAAAGTATAGAAGTTGTTAGGGTACCCTATTTCTTTAATTAAGGCATTCACTGATTTTGTACTCTCTATATTACTTTTTACTTCTTTAGCATCTTTAAGATCGAAAAAGTGTACAGAAGTAATTTTTGTTTGAGCACTAGTTGTTAGCTGTAATCCAATAATTCCTAGAACAAGGAAAGCAAAGATTTTTTTCATGTTTAAATGATTTATGGGTTTATAAATAAAAAAGTAATTTATTAATATTCTTGCAATAAATGTAATTATTACAATTCTAGTTGTACCAACCTCATATAAAGGAACATATTTATTAAAAAACACCCCCTGAAATAATAAAAAATAATAATACAACTACATCCATGTAGTAAATATTCTACAAACTATTGATAATTGAACTACAAGCATCTATATATGAATTTCTCATATTTGTAGACTGTGTATCAAAGCAATAATTTATGCTTAAAAACGTTAAACTATTTCATCCCCTATTATTATTAATTATTTTAATTAGTAATAATAGTGTTGCTCAAATGATTCCGTTTACTCAGAATTATTCTGCGCCATTAATGGTGAATCCTGCAAACAATGGTTTGTTCAATGGACGAGCAAGTTTTCAGTCTAATTTCAAAAGCCAATGGGGCAGCATTGCATACCCTTATGTAACGGGTGTATTAAATGGCGAAGTAAGAATATTAGATAATTTTATTGGCAAAGATGATATTGCTTCTATTGGCATTCTTGGCATCTATGACAAATCAAATGACGGTGGATTTAAGCAAACACAATTTGGTGGAAATATTGCATTTCATAAAGCACTCGATTATACTGGAAGCTTAAGACTTGGTCTTGGTGTTCAAATGAACTATCGTTCTTATTTACTTGATTATTCAAAGCTTACATTTCAATCTCAATTTGCACCTTATATTGGTTACACAAATGCAAGTTTCCCTAGCGGAGAAGGCTATGGATACTCTACAAATTTATTTGACTATGGCGCAGGTTTGTTACTGTCTTATTTAGAAACTGATTTCAGTTACTATATTGGTGTTGCTGGCGCTCACTTAAATAGCCCTTCAAGTAATAATAATAGTTTATCATTTAACATCCCTCCTGCTTTAACATTTCATGGCGGATTTTCATTAAATGATAAAAATGAAAATCATATATATGGAAGTTTTGTACACACCAGATCTTCAGCTACGAATTACACTACAATGGGTTTAATCTATGGAAGAAATTTGAATGGATATATTGACGAAGATGGCGATGAATTACAAATTGGTAGTTTTTTAAGATTCAAAGATTCTTTTGCGCCATATATAGGTTATAAAAAAGGAAACTTATCTGCAGGTTTATCTTATGATATTTCTATGACAGATTTAGCAATAGCAAAACCAGGTACAGGTTCATTAGAACTTAATTTAAAAATGATGATTTTGGACGATCCAAATAATGCATCGTTGAAAAAAATTAAGTGCAAATTTATTTTGTGGTAATGCGATTTTAAAAAAAATAAAGAAACTAAATATATTCTTGAATGAAACTCACATCAATTAAGACCTTACTATTATTATTAATATTGTCTTTTGGGGCAACCTCATACGCGCAAGTTAATCCTGTTATTAATTTTCAGAGTATTCCTTCAGGACCTTATGGAAAAGGATCTTCTATTGCCGTATTATTTAAGCCTGAAGGCCTTGTACCTATTGGAAGTTCATTCAATCTTTATTTATCAGACCAAAATGGTAGTTTTTCAAATGGCAATGTGGCTATTGGTAGTGTTAATGCTTTTTATACAACTTATATAAATGGATTAATTCCAAGCAATACTGTAGCAGGTAGTGCTTACAAACTTAAAGTAGAGATAGTAAATGCTACTGGCACGGTACTCTTTACTCAAACTATTCCAAACCTAACGCTTACAATACAAAATAATTTTGGAACTAATGGTGATTCAAATGGAGATTTTTTAGTACCTACTGATGCCGGAGGAGATGCAGCCACTTATAAAAAAGATAATACTTTAAAATATTTTGGATTTCCAGCTTGTGGCGCAACTATTAATTCAAATATTTTTTTATCGAATAAAACACCATTAAGTATAAGTTGGACGTCAAAAAATGAATTTGATTTTACAACATTATATGCAACAGACCCTTTTGTTCGAACTGCTACATTAGCTGCAAATACTACTGTTGAAATAAACCAATTTTTAAAAAAAGTACACTATCGATTCTTTCAACAAGCTACAGATCCTGGTAATGCAAATACCATTTCTACTAAAGCATTTTATTTTATAAATAACTCTTTTATTGCACCTTATTCTGCGCTTGCAAATAGTGTATGTTATGAAGCAAATCAAGCAAGAACTTTTTCTTTTGAAATAACTACAGATAGCACAATCTCAGGTAGCGGTAGCATTAATGCATTTTTCAACTTTCCTCAAAGTGTTTATACTGCTAATTGGGATGATGGCGGCATTTCAAATACCTATAATATTCGTTCACTAATTAATAGTAGCGGAGTAATAAACCATGATTATAGTAAAAGCTCTTGTGGTGAATCCGTTGTTACTGGAGTTGGTGCAGGAGGGACAATTTATAACTCTTTTGGCCCTGGCATTAGAGTTGATCATATTGCAACTTGCAATGCCACAGCTATAAATAATATAACTACAATTCAAATTTTTCAAAAACCAAAATTAGATTTTACCTTTCCATCACCAACAGCTTGTTTAAATACTGCTGTAACTTTTACCAATACGTCTGACCTTGGATTACAAGGAACTACTACTACACCTGGTTGTACTGCACCAAATATAACATTTCAATGGAAGGTTGATGGAGTGAATGTTGCAACAACAACTAATTTTACAATTAGTTCTTTATCAGTAGGCACACATACTATTGTGCTCTCTCCAGTAATGGCAAATGGCGTTTCTTTAACATGTACACCTACATCAGTTGCAAAAACAATTTGTATTGAATCAATTCCACCAAATACTGCAAAATTTGCTTTGATTAGTAATGATAATACAAATAATAGTGATACATCTTTTTGTCCTGGAAATACCGCATTCAATGTTATTAATCAATCTGGCACATTAACATCTAATGCTTTTTGCAACCCCTTAACTTATAATTGGAAATTAATAGGTCCTAGTCCTTTTGTTACACTTACAGCAACAGCAAGTTCTGCTTCGCCTAATTTTCAAGTTCCAGCACTAACAATTTCAGGTCAGTACACACTCACTTTAACTATTTCAAATCCTTGTGGAACATCCAATGCGTTTACAAGAATTATTACTGTTCTTATTCCTCCTTCTATTACAACACAGCCAGTAAATAGAAGTATTTGCGATGGAAGTGCCACTACTTTTAGTGCAATTGCTGCTGGTTCAAATTTAACCTATCAATGGCAAGTGAGTACCGATAATGGTGCCACATTTAACAACATTACAAATAGCGGTGTTTATACAGATGCTACAACTGCAACACTTACATTAACAGGTGTAACAGTTAGTATGACTGGTTATAAATATAAACTTATTGTTAGTGGAACTTGCCCCCCTCCTGCAGTTTCAAATATTGTAACATTAACAGTCAATCCAAGACCAACTAGTGTAGTTACAGGATCAACTACTGTGTGTGCAAATACAGCAACACAAATTTCAATTGCGCTAACTGGTACTGCACCTTGGTCTATCACTTACTCCGATGGAACAACACCCACAACTGTAACTGCAAATACATCTCCCTATACTTTTAATGTAACATTAGGTACTACTAAAACTTATACTATTACTGTTTTATCTGATGCTAACTGTACTGCAAATACTGGAGACAAAACTGGGTCGGCTGTAATTACAGTGAATCCATTGCCTACTATAACAGGTACCCTAACAGCTTGTGTTGGAGCAACCACGCAACTTACAGGTTCCGCCACTGCAGACGCTACAACACCTTGGTCTTCTGCAACTCCTGGCGTTGCTACAATTAGCAATACCGGCTTAGTTACAGGAATTAGTGGAGGCACTTCTGTTATTACGTATAAAAATACTAATGGCTGTTTAATTACTAGTACTGTTACTATTTATGCACTGCCAACTGTAACAATACCTACTGCAACTCAGTCTTTGTGTAAAACTCCTGCTACGCCAAGTGGTACTTTATTAACTCCAAGTACCACTATTGGTACTGGTAGCAGTTCTTTAACTTATCAATGGTTTAGCAATGCAAATAATGTAAATACTGGAGGTTCACTAGTTGCCACCTCTACTACCTATACACCATCAAATGCCAATACTGGCGAAACTTATTATTATTTAACTGTAACAAACAACAATAGTTGTGCTGCTACAAGTAATGTTTCTGGTATAATTAAAGTGTATAGTCAACCAACTATTTCTGCTTTAACAAATGCGAGTTATTGTAAAGATGTTACTGCTAGTGCTTTAAATCCAACATTTAATAATGGAGGATATGGTACATTAACTTACCAATGGTATAGTAACAACACTAATTCTACTACAAATGCAGTTTCAATTCCGAACGAAACAAATGCTACATACACACCTCCCACTAATGTTGTTGGTACAAAATATTATTATGTTATTGCACAAAATGGAGGACCATCTTCTGGTTCAAATTGCAATACATTAACCTCTTCTTTTGCAGAGATAAAAGTTTATGCAACACCTACTATTCCTACCGATCCAATCAGTGCCACTTATTGCGCAACACAAACACCAGCTGCTTTAACGGTTCCTAATGCAACTGCCGGAGGCAATGGCACTATTAGTTACAAATGGTATACAAATACTACTGCAACAAATTCAGGTGGAACAGCTATTTCTAATGAAACGGGGCCAACCTATACGCCACCAATTACTGTTGCAAATACGTATTATTATTATGTAACAATTGGCAATGGTGCAACAGGTGGCGCAGCTGCTTGTAGTAGTAATAACTCTGGTGTTGCAACAATTATTGTAAACCCATTACCTGTAATTACTTCATCGAATTTTGTAGCACAAGAACTTTGTAAAGATGGTGCAGCAAATGTAATGACTGCTGCTGCAACAACAGCAACTGGCACAATTACTGGATACCAATGGTATAAAAATACTAGCGCTACTAATATAGGTGGAACAAGTATTGCAAATGCAACAAACGCAACATTTACACCCACTACTTCGGCTACTGGTACTTTTTATTATTATTGCGAAATCACAAATTCATTTGGTTGCACAACTAAAACACCTGTATCTGGTATTATAAATGTGTATGCCGCACCTGTTATTACTGTACAACCTATTGCTGCAAATTATTGTAAATCTAATAGTGCAACAGCAACACTATTAAGTGTAACTGCCAATACTGATGCTCCTGGTGTATTAACTTATCAATGGTTTAGCAACGTTAATAATGCGAATACTGGTGGCGTGTTAATTCCGAGTGCTACTAGTGCAACTTACAGACCCTTAATTACTACTGCTAGTGCAACTTACTATTATGTAGAAGTAAGCAATGGAGGTCCTGCAGCTTGTGTTAAAACAGCTTCTAGTGCAGTTTTAATTAATGTATATAGTTCTCCTATTATTAGTGTCTCTTCTATTTCTGCAAACTATTGTAAAGACGCAAATGCATCTGCTTTAAGCATTACTGATAATAATGGAGGTGTGGGTTCTTTAACCTACCAATGGTATTCAAACACTTCTGCAATAAATACAGGTGGAACAACAATTCCAACTGCAACCAATGCTACTTATACTCCTCCAACAAATGTTGTTGGCAATTTTTATTACTATGTTATAAATAACAATGGTGGACCAGCAAGTACTTGTAATAGCACAAGTTCTGCAGTTGCAACCATTAGTGTTTATGCAGCACCAAGTATTGTAACGCATCCTGTTAGTGCCACTTATTGTAAAGACAATACAGTAACCACATTAACTGTTGGCGGTGCAGCAACTGGCGGGTTAGGTACTCTAGCTTACCAGTGGTTTAGCAATACAACAAATAGCAATATTGGTGGCACACAAATTGCAAATGCAACTACCAATTCTTATACTCCTTTAAGTACAACTCCTGGCACCTATTACTATTATGTAGAAGTTAGAAATGGTGCAACAGGTGGTGCTTCTTCTTGTAATACAACCGCATCAAATGTTGCCACATTTATTGTAAATCCACTTCCTGTTATTAATTCACAAACAACCGCTGCACAAGATGTTTGTTTAAATGTAACAGCTAATCAAATGAGTGTCACTGCTACAACAGCAACTGGTACCATTACAAATTACCAGTGGTATAAAAACACTACTGCTTCTAATTCAGGTGGAACAAGTATTAGTAATGAAACTAATGCAACATTTATTCCTCCTACAAATCTTGTAGGGACTAGCTATTATTATTGTATTGTTACAAATAGTTTTGGTTGCACAACAAAATCTGCTGTATCTGGTTTGATAAATACTTTTGGTACCCCAGTTATTAATACGCAGCCAACTGGTGCTAGTTATTGTCAAAATGTTGCAGCAACTGCATTAAGTATTTCAGCAACGCCTGGTGGCATAGGAACAATCAACTATCAATGGTATAGTAATGCTATCAATGCAACTACTGGAGGTGTATTATTAACAAATGAAACAAATACTACTTACACACCTCCTACTAATTTGGTTGGCACAACTTACTATTATGTTGTTGTAAATAATGGCGGTGCTGGCGGATGTAATTCTTTGGCATCAAATACAGCAGCTATTATTGTAAAAGACTTACCAACTATTAACGCTTATTCATTAGGCGCACAAACACTTTGTTTAAATTCTGTTCCAACTAATTTAAGTATAACAGCAAGTACTGCCAGTGGAACTATTACTGGCTACCAGTGGTATTTCAATACTACTAATTCAATTACTAATGCAACATTAATACCAAGTGCAACAAATGCAAGTTATACCCCACTAACAAATACGGCTAACACAAAATATTATTTTGCAATTATTACCAACTCGCTTAATTGTACCACACAATCACTTATATCGGGTAATATTATTGTTAATGCATTACCATCAATCACAGCGCAACCTTCTATTTCTGCACAATCAACTTGTTTAAATGGTTCATTTACTAATTTATCTGTTGCTGCAAGTACAGGTAGTGGTAGCATTTCAAAATATGAATGGTATAGCAATACATCAAATAGTACTAGTGGTGGAACGCTTGTAGCAACGCATACTATTTCTACATCAACGGATAATTATACGCCATTAGCTACTGCCGTTGGTACGCTTTATTATTATGTGATTGTATATAATACCAATGGATGTACTACTACAAGTAATGCTTCTGCACCAATAGTGGTTAATGATTTACCAAGTTTTGTTGTTCAACCTGCCAATACAAATCAAGCGGTATGTTTAAATACTGCTACAACTAATTTATCTGTAACCGCAAGTGCTGGCAGCGGAACAATTGCAACTTATACTTGGTATCAAAGTGCTACCAATGCAGCCATTGGTAATTCGGCATGGACTGTTGCGGCTACGCATACATCAACTGCAACTACAGATACCTACACGCCACCAAATAACACAATTGGTACCATGTATTATTATGTGGTGGTAACTAATTCTAATGGATGTGTTAAATCAAGTACCGCCTCTGGATCTGTTACAATTAATCCAGTTCCTAGTATTACTAATCAAACCACTGCTACTTGTAGTGGAATTGCATTTGGTATAACACTTACCAATGGTGGATCTTTGGTTATTCCAAATGGTACTACTTATAGTTGGAATGCGCCAACTGTTACTGGTGGTATTACTGGTGGTACAACAGGAACCGCTCAAACAACATTGAATGGACTATTAGTTAATCCAACAAATACTGCTCAAACAGCTACCTATACAATTACACCAAAAACCGGCAATTGCGATGGCGCTACTTTCACATTAATTGTAACAGTAAATCCTAAACCAACTGTCAACAATAAAACAATTGATGCTTGTAGTGGCAGTAATTTTGCGCTCAATTTTACGCACGGAACAAATGGCGACATTATTCCATCAAACACAACTTATTCTTGGGCAATTCCTTCTGTAACAGGAAGCATGACTGGAGGTGCTTCTGCTAATAATCAAACAGGGTTAAATGGTAATATTACAAATGTTACCAATACGCAAAAAATTGCAACCTATACACTAACTCCAACAGCTCCATTAGGTAGTTGTGGTGGAGATAATTTTACAGTTATTGTAAATATAAATGCCAAACCAAGCATTCCAAATAAAACAGCTACCATATGCAGTGCAGACGCATTTACAATAAGTCCTAGTAATAATGGTACAGAGATTGTACCATCAGGTACTACCTATACTTGGACGGTTATTAATAACACAAGTATTACTGGAGAAACTGATGTAAATACAGCATCAAATAATATTAGTCAAACACTGACTAATACTTCAAATACTACTCAATTAGTTAACTATACTGTTACGCCTGTTTCAGGAGATATAGGATTGTGTACTGGATCAACATTTCCAATTGTAGTTACGGTTAATGCAAGGCCTTCCATTAGTACAAAAACTGTTATCGCTTGTAGCAATGAAGCATTCACAGCTACCATCACCAATGCAGTTAATAATGATATTGTACCATCTGGAACAACCTATTCTTGGAGCATTCCAATTGTTACAGGTAATATGACAGGTGGCGCAGCAGGAACCAATGCATTAAGTGTAACAGGAAATTTATTGAACCCAACTAGTGTTTCACAAACTGCTACTTATACAGTTACACCAACCACTCCTGGCACCAGCTGTTCAGGACCAAGTTTCACTGTTACTGTAACAATAAAACCAAAAGCAATTATTACTGCTAAAAGTGTTACTCCTTGTAGTACCGATGCATTTACATTTATATTAACTGATGGTGCAAATAGCGATGTAATTCCAGCAGGCTCTACCTATACTTGGCTTGCTCCTACTGTAACTGGTGGTATCACTGGTGGCGCAGCGGGCTCGGCACAAAGTACAATAAGTGGCACACTAACAAATCCTTCAAACACTACACAAACAGCCACTTATAGCATAACAGCAAATTCAAATGGTTGTACTAGTACCGCATTTTCTGCTACTGCAACTGTTTATGCAAAACCAGTAATTACTACACAAAATGTTAGTACTTGTAGTGGCACTGCATTCTCCGTTCCACTATCAAATGGTGGTGGTATTATTTTACCTGCATCAACAACATTTACTTGGACTGTAGCACAAAATAATAACGTAACTGGCGCAATTAATGTAACATCTAGCACTTCAGCTATTGCTCAAAACTTAACTAACTTAACTAATACAGACCAACTAGTTGTTTATACGGTTACACCAATTTCTGGCACTACTGGTGCTTGTGCGGGTAATCCATTTACCGTTAATGTAACTGTAAAACCAAAACCAAGTATAGCACCACAATCAGAAATAATTTGTAGCGGCATTTCTTTTAACAATGCACCTAGTAATGGCAATGGATCAATTGTTCCTAGCGGAATTACTTATACTTGGTCTACTCCTGTAAGCAGTCCTGTTAGTGCAGTTAATGGAGGCACTATTCAAAACACTGCTCAAAGTTCTGTTTCACAAAACTTAAACAATACTACAAATGCTCCTGCAACATTAACGTATGCAGTAACGCCTACTGCGGCTGGATGCGCAGGTAGTAGCTATACCTTAGTTGTTACAGTTAATCCTAAACCTAATATTACGCAATCGCAATCAAAAACAATTTGTAGTAGTGAAACCTTTACTGTAACACCTGTAAATGCAACAGATGGTATTGTACCAACAGGTACAACTTATACTTGGACAGTTGTTGACAACCCGAATGTAACTGGTGAATCTACAGTAACAATTGGTGCTAGTAGTATTAGTCAAACACTAGTTAACACAAGCAATACAACACAAATAGTTACTTATACTGTAACACCAACATCTGGAGATGCAGGTGGTTGTGTTGGAAGTACATTTACTGTTACGATAACTGTAAACCCACAACCTTTTGTTATTTCACAAACACAAACTATTTGTAGTGGATTGAGTTTTGGAATCACTCCTCTTCAAGGTGGCGGAAACATCGTTCCAGCAAATACAAAATACACTTGGTCAAATCCATTAAGCAATCCTTTAGGTGCTATTAGTGGTGGAGGTGCTCAAGCGGTTTCAGTAACAAGTATTGGACAATTATTAAATAATACCACTAATACAAGTGCTACTATTAATTATAGTGTAATACCAATCAGTAGCAACAATTGTTCAGGTCCTGCATTTTCAGTAGTCGTTACGGTAAATCCTAAGCCATATATTATAACACAAGCACAAACAATTTGTAGTGAAAATACATTTACAGTATCACCTACAGATGGAGGTGGCTCTATTGTTCCAACCAATACAACATACACATGGCCTAGCCCAGTTAGCAATCCATTAGGAGCTGTTAGTGGTGGCCTTAGTCAAATTTCACAAGCTAGTAATATAAGTCAACTGCTAACAAATACAACGAATGCCGCAGCAACATTAACCTATCAAATTACACCTAAGTCTGGTGCGGCTGGGTCATGCGATGGTGCGCCATTCCAATTAGTAGTAACTGTTAATGCAAAACCAGTTGTAGGTCCACAAACACAAACTGTATGTAGTGGTACTTTATTTAATTTATTGCTAACAAATAGTGGTTCAACTATTATACCAGCAAATACAACTTATACTTGGTATGTAAGTACCAATAATGCAAATATTTCAGGACAAACAAATGCAGTTTCTGGTCAATCAAGCATTATTCAAACCTTAACCAATAATTCAAATACTGTTCAACAAATAATTTATACTGTAACGCCAAAATCTGGCGCAACAGGAGAATGTACTGGATCTCCATTTACATTAACGGTAACAGTTTATCCTAAACCTTATGTTGTAAACCAAAGTCAAACTATTTGTAGTGAATCGGCCTTTAATATTTCACCTGTTAATGGTTCGGGCTTAATAGTTCCAGCTAGTACAACTTATACTTGGGGAGTACCAGTTAGCTTACCTGTAGGTGCTATTACAGGTGGAACAGCCCAATCAAATGCTAGTAGTGTAATTTCACAAACTTTAACTAATATTAGTAATTCACAAGCCACTCTAACGTATACTGTTATACCAAAATCTGGTACAACAGGTGGTTGTACTGGCAATAGTTTTAATGTGGTTGTAACGGTTAGTCCAAAACCAATCTTAACATCAACACTTAGTCCAACAGCAAAATGTAATGCTACTAATTTTATTTACGATCCTATTTCGCCAACTGATGGAGCAAGTTGGATTTGGACACGGGGTATTATTTCAGGTATTTCAAATACATCTAGTACAGGTACCAATGGCATTAATGAAACATTAATTAATACCACTGCAAATCCAATAGATGTTCCGTATTCATTTGCACTAACAACATATGGTTGTCCTAATACTCAAACAGTAACGGTTAGAATTAATCCAACACCTGTATTGAGTAGTGCAACAAGTTTAACCGCTAGATGTAGTGGTGCTTCTGTTTATTACAATCCAACAAGTGCAACAGTTGGAACAACTTATACTTGGACTAGAACAAGCGTAGCAGGAATATCAAACCCTACAGTTTCTGGAACAGGTGCAATTAGTGAGAATTTAATTAACACTTCTGCCAATCCAATTACAGTAACTTATAATTACACATTAACTGCTAACGGATGTACGAATCCTCAAACTGTTACTGTTACTATTGACCCCCTACCAATATCTAATTTTACTATTGGTGGATTAAGAGCAGATTGCGGACCATCAATAAGAACACTTATAAATAATTCTACTGTTAATGGCAATGCTTTAACTAATGGAACCTTTACATGGGGTATAGAAATTATAAAAAATGGAAGTGGCGTGCCTTTGTATAATTTAATCAATACAAATTATACAACACCAATTAATTATACTTTTTCAAACAAAGGAATAATTGATAGTTTATATCCTATTGCATTAACAGCAACATCACCTAATGGTTGTATAAGTACTTATAGAGATACTATTACAATTCATCCAGATGCACATTTAGATGTAACTGTTAAAACACAGGCTGCTTGTGCGCCATTTGATGCAATAAATGCCACAAATATTATCAATATAACTGACCCGTCTCCTAGTCCAACAATTAATTTATTCTCTTCTTATACTTATACCATTAGAAATAGAAACAATATTGTATTATCAACTACTATAAGTCCTAATCCGCCAAATTACCAAATTACAAATGCAGATGACACTTTAAAAATTGCATTGAAAGTGAATAGTTTATTTGGTTGTAAATCAGACTCTGTAAATAAAATTGTATACACTTATCAAAATCCAATTGTAAACTTTACGGTAGGAAATACTACTAGTTGTACCATGCTAAGTACACAAGCTGTAAATACTAGTTATATTGGACCAAATAGAAATACAAGTACTTTAAAATACAATTGGTATGCTAATGGAAGCTTAATAAGTACCATACAAAACCCATTAACATTTAACTTAGTTAATAATAGCAATATTAAAGACAGCGTTTATACTTTAAAATTGGTAATTTCAGAAACAACAAATGGTTGTAAAGACAGTAGTTCAGTAGGAAACTTAGTAGTGTATCCTAAACCAAAAGCGGTATTTACAATTGATAAAGCCAATCAAGTTTGTACAACAATAAGTGGTGTAACTTCTAGTATTAACAATACTTCATTATTTAAAACTGGAACGACTCCACAATACAAATGGTCTGTAACCTATAACAACCTATTTGACACGGCTAAAGCTATTATAATTGATTCTGTAACAACGCCATATTTTGGTGCAAAACCTAACTTTAAATTTAAAGATGCACAAGGAACAGTTGATACAAGTTATAATGTAAATATGATGATTTACACTGTTAATGGTTGTATTGACACGCTATCAAAATCAATTAAAATTAACAGAAGACCAAAAGTTGACTTTACAGTTCCAATAGAAGGATGTGGTGTATATATAATAAATCCAGTAGACAATACAACTAATTTTCCGAATGATTCATTACAAAGGATTTGGAATATTTTACCTAGCGGAGGTGTTTCATTATATAATAGCACTGCAAATAATCCTTATTTAATTCTTCCTATTAATAACACTGCAAACTCAATTGCTTATAAAATAAAACAAATAGCAACAAGTTTGAATGGATGTATAGATTCATTAAATAGATTTACTACTATTCATCCTAAACCAACTGCTTCCTTTACAGCTGGAAAGCTTGATAGTTGCGGACCTTGGACTAAAACAATGGTTAATACTTCTGATCCTAAAAATGGATTAGCAACAAGCGCAGTTACATCAAGATGGGAGGTTAGAAAAGATAATATTATTAAATACAATACGGCTACTCAAAACCTAACATTCACATTTACAAATACTGGCGTAGTTGATAGTGTGTATACTGTAAGACTATTTATTAGTAACCCACAAGGTTGTTTAGACACCACTGCATTAACACAAATAACTGTTCATCCAAATGCAAAAGCATACTTTAATACAGATACTTTAGGTTGTGCTCCATTTAAAATAAGAGACCATATTAAAGTACAAGATTTCCCAATGGCTAATGACATTTGGAGATATGAGTGGCGGATTTATGACCGTTTTGGATTCTTATTAAATAATTATGATAGTTCTGTATTAGCGCCTAATTATATTATTGAAAACGAAAGTGACACTGTTACATTGCAATTAATTGCATACAGTAAATGGGGTTGTACACAAGATATATTTTCAAGACAAGTAATAACAAGGGCTAATAGCGTTCATGCTTTAGTAAGTGGCGACACAACAATTTGTTCTAATCTTCCTCTTTCATTATTAAATGGAAGTTATTATGGAAACAATAACCAAACTTCAGGACTATCCTATCAGTGGTATGTTAATGATAGTAAAGTAAGTAACTTAACCAATCCTATATTTAATTTTAGCAATAATTCAAATACAGCTGATTCTGTACTTTACTTAAAACTTTTAACCACCTACACAAACACTGGCTGTAATGATAGTACCACTAAAAAGATTACTATTTATCCAGCACCAAAACCAAATTTTAGCATTACAAGTAAAGAAATTTGTGGCGTGCCGGTAGGATATACCGACTTTATTTATGAAACAGTTGTGGCAAAAAATAA
>JBAXPJ010000026.1:0-35504 GCA_037132335.1 Sediminibacterium sp.
GATGGATATATTTATTATGTAGTATTCAAATTGTGATTGCCATTAATAGTATTGGCCATATGACTACATTATATGGAATTTATTTTTCTGTTTTTAATTTTCCGTCAACTATACTATTTTCTGAAAAATATTATTTTGAAATTTGTGGCGGCGGCTTTTTTTTACAAAATATATTTTTATTCTTATTCCCTAAAATCCTTTACGGCAATGTATCCTATGCAAATGACAAAGAGAAAGAAAATATTATTGCAGCATTTAAATCTAATTTACCAAAAAAGGTAAAAGCACCTGCTGTTAGTAAAGAATTTGAAAAAAACTTAAAAGAATATCTATTAAAAACACCGTTTATTCAAAAAGATTTTTCACTTTCTCAAATGTCTTTCGATTTAAAAATTCCAGAAAGGTTTTTATCTAATTACTTTAACAGTGATTTGAATATTACATTCAGTGAATGGCGAAAAAATTTAAGAATCGATTACGTATGTCAATTAATAGTACAAGGAGAAACCAAAAATTTAACAATTGAAGCTATTTCTGCTAATGCTGGATTTGCTTCTAGGTCAAAATTTATAGATGCTTTTAAAGAGCGAAAAGGGGTTACGCCTTCTGCTTTTATAAAATCTATTTCCATTTAGTAATTATCAAAAATTTATTCTCCTATTTCACCCAAATTTTTCCTAACCTTTGTAAGTATTTTAATAAACAATACTATGCAATACAGAGAAATAGGACAATCAGGTATAACAGCTTCTGCCATTACATTTGGCGCTTGGGCTATTGGTGGATGGATGTGGGGTGGCGCCGATCGTAAAGAGGCTTTGGAAGCCATTTTAGCATCGTATGAACTTGGCGTTACTTCAATTGATACAGCACCAGCTTATGGCCAAGGCTTAAGTGAAGAAATTGTTGGGGATGCTTTAAAAGTATTGCCACGACACAAACTGCAGATTCTTACCAAATATGGTCTTCGTTGGGATATGCAAAAAGGCCAACATTTTTTCTCGAGTAAATTCAATGATGGCAGTCCATTAGAAGTGTATAAATATGCAGGCAAAGAAAGTGTAATTGAAGAGTGCGAGCAATGCTTGCGCAGATTAGGTACAGACTATATTGATCTTTTTCAAATTCATTGGGCAGATCCTACTACGCCTATTGAAGAAACGATGGAAGCCATTATACAATTACAAAAACAAGGAAAGATAAGAGCAGGCGGTGTTTGTAATTATACTACCGATCAAATGAAAGTTGCAGAAACGGTTGTGTCGCTTGCTTCAAACCAAGTGCCTTATAGCATGGTGTTTAGAGATATTGAAAAAGAAGTGGTGCCATATTGTATTGAAAATAAAAAAGCAGTGATTGCGTATAGTCCTTTACACAGAGGTTTGCTAACTGGTAAGTTTAAACCCGGACATGTTTATAACGATGGAGACACAAGAGAAACCAATCGTTTTTATACTCCAGAAAATATAAATAGAACGAATGTTTTTTTAGATACTATTAAGCCATTGGCAGCCGACAAAAATATTACACTTGCGCAATTAGTTATTGCTTGGACCTTACAACAACCAGGTATAACGCTAGCTTTAGTAGGCGCAAGAAATGCAGAACAAGCTACTCAAAATGCAAAAGCAAGCGACGTAATTATAACGCCCGAAGAAATGAGTATTATCAATAATAACTTAAGTAAATTAGCATTAGTTTTTTAAAAATTCATAATGACCACCGAGGCAACACTAAACGCTCATTCAAAAATTAGGTTCAGTGCACTCACAGGGGTTAGGTTTTTAGCTGTATGCCTTGTTTTTATTTACCACAATCGAAAATATTGGAGAGCCAATCTTCATCCAGAACTCATTCGATTAATCAATGAATTTCATGTTGGTGTATCGTTATTTTTTGTGTTAAGTGGATTCCTAATTGCCCATACATACCAAGATAAACCCTTAAGTTCTGCAACTAATTATTTAAAATACTTTCTAGTTCGTTGCGCTAGAATTTTACCACTTTACTGGCTAATATTAACTATTTATTATCTAGACAAATCGTATGGAAACTATCAGTTTTCTGCGCTCACCTATTCATTAATACACGGCTTTAGTGACGTACATAATTTAGACGGATTAAATCAAGCCTGGTCGCTTACAGTAGAAATGACTTTTTATTTATTTGCACCACTGTTATTTTTTATTAAAAAGAAACACCTGCTATGGCTTGTTGCATCAATGGCATTGCTGTTTTTATTGTTTTGGAGTATTGGTTTTATTTGGCAAATCATCAATAAAAATCCTCAACGATATTTTAAACCAATGATGTTTTTATTAATGGGCAGTTTTCCAGGAAGGAGCACTGATTTTTTATGCGGAATGATTTTGGCAACTGCTGTAAAAAATGCGTCGACTTGGTTAATTAAAATTCCATACAAAACAATACTAGGTTTTTCGGGAATGTTCATCAGTATGTATATCATTGGTTTATTTCAGCAAGACATGTACCATCATGGCTATGATAACCCAATAGGAATGATTTTATCAAAAACAATTTTACCAGCAAGTATGATGATGCTATTGGCCGGACTTATTTATGAAAAAACACAGCTTCAAAGAATTTTAGGCAGTAATTTTTTAGTATTACTAGGAAATGCATCTTTTGCTTTTTATTTAATTCATATTAGTTATGTAAATTTAAAACTGAAGGATTGGTTTTTGCTACCCGATAGAAATTTTATACTACTCTGGATAATTTCAATTATTTTATATAAATATTTTGAAACCCCAGTATATAATTTTTGTAGAAAGCTGTTGATGAAAGGAATAGATAAATAATTAGTCTTCGAATAAACATTAAAATTTTATAATTATGGATTCTCGCAGAAAGTTTTTTCAAAAATTAGCCGGTCCTTTTATTGCAATTCCATTAATGTCCGGAAAAGAATTCCAGCTTTTCAATGACGAAAAAAAAGTAGTGTATCAGGGCCCTGTTTTAAGGGTTGCTATTATGGGCCTAGGCAGTTATGGAACGCGTGTTGCAGAAGCTATGCAATCATGCACAAAAGCAAAACTAGTAGGCATTATTAGTGGTACTCCTTCTAAAATTACTGCATGGCAAACCAAGTATAATATCCCCGAAAAAAATTGTTATAACTACGAAAATTTTGATGCTATAAAGGATAATCCAGATATAGATGCGGTATACATTATTACACCCAATGCATTGCACAAAAATCAAGCAATTAGAGTTGCTAAAGCAGGCAAACATGTAATCAGTGAAAAGCCCATGGCACTTAATGCGCATGAAGGCCAAGAAATGATTGATGCTTGTAAAAAAGCAAATGTGAAATTATTGGTTGGATATAGAATGCATTTCGAAGCCAAAACATTAGAAGTGATTCGAATGAGACAAGCAGGAGAATTAGGAAAAATTGTATTCTTTCAAGGCCTATGTGGTTTTAAAATTGGCGACCCTACACAATGGCGTTTAAACAAACAATTAGCTGGTGGCGGATCAATGATGGATATAGGCATTTATGCAATAAATGGTGCTAGGTATATGGTAGGCGAAGACCCAATTTGGGTAACTGCACAAGAAACAAAAACAGATACTATAAAATTTAAAGAAGGGGTTGATGAAACCATTCAATTTCAATTTGGCTTTCCTAGTGGAGCAATAGCATCTTGTTTATCGAGTTATAGTATGAACGGACTTGATCGCTTTTATTTAAATGGCGACAAAGGATTTGCCGAATTACTACCCTCAACCGGATATGGCCCTATAAAAGGAAAAACAAATAAAGGAGAGTTAACACAAGCGCATGTAACACATCAAACAGCACAGATGGAAGCATTCTCCGATATTATTCTACAAGACAAAAAGCCGATTGTGCCGGTAGATGGCCAAGAAGCGCTCAAAGATTTAAAAATTATTGATGCCATTTATGCATCGGTTAAAAATAATAAGAAAGTTAATTTGTATTTATAATTTTTAATAGAGAAGGAAAAAGCCATTTATGAAATAAATCATAAGTGGCTTTTTTCTTTTTCTGATAACAGCGCAATCAATTCTTTATTTTTTGCAACAAATTTTTCTAGCAAACCCAAATAAATGAGACATCTAAAGTTCACTTTTTCATTATCAATAATAAATTTATTCGACAAAAGGGGAATTCTAAATTCTCGATTTCTTATATAATAGTTTCTCATGGCTACTGTGTTTTCAGCTTCTTCAGCGGCTGCTTTATTATTCATAACATAGCTTTCCCTTCTTCTTCCTCCTTTAGTTAAATTATAATATCTTATAAAAAAAACATTTGCAGTATACCATTCCTCCATTTGATCTAGTATTAAATTATTATCTGCAAGCTGAGTAGAAAATGCTTCGTAATATTCTGATAATTTTATTTTTGCTTCACTTGAATTAATATTACTAAAACTTCCGTTTGAAATGGTGTTTTTATACGATGAATTATTTTGATAAAATGAGGATCCAAATGTCAATCTATCAACTTGATTTACGACAGAGTCTATATACGCATCTTCATTTAATTTATTTTGATGATACATAAAAGAGAAGTTGCTAAGTTTATTGAATATCAGATGTGATTGTGAATATTCAACTAATTTTTTTTGAAGTTCAACAGAGTCTTTTTTAAGATCTATAATGATTGAGGTAAGATTTTGTTCTTTTTTATGATTTAGTACTTGACGCTCTCTAATACTCTCCGCTATGAATCCCATACTAACAGCAATGAAAATCATGAATCCTTCTAATAGGTACTCTTTCCAAGGTTTTACCTGGTGGTGTAAATGCGGGTGGTGATGTACTTCCATTTTTTTATTTTATAGTTGAAAATAAGATTTTGTTTTCATTTAAAGCCTTTCATTCCTCCTTGCTATTTATTTTCTTTGTTTCTTTTTCCTTTTCATTCGAATGCTTATCTTTCAAAACAATAGCTTTAAACCACATAAAGTAGCCATCAAATGAAATTTAAAAGTCCTTTTGCAAATAGTGTTTTAGTTGTGTTGTTTCTTGGAGTTTCAATATGCATTTTTGCCTCTAAACAATTTGCCAACAAACTAACTAACTCAAACAATCATAACACAGACACCACAATAGAAGACCCTAAACGACTTCCCGAAAATGGTTTAAAAGGGCTCAACGTTGCGCCTGGTTTAGAGGTGCATAGTTTTGCAACAGAACCCATGTTAAAAAATCCTACCAATATAGACGTAGATGAACGCGGAAGAGTTTGGGTAACGGAAGCCTATAATTATCGCCCTGCTAATACGGGTAATCCTACCAATCCTTTGGGCGATAGAATTATGATTTTAGAAGATACCAATGGAGATGGCAAAGCAGATACTGCAAAACTATTTTATCAAGGTCCTGAATTAAATGCGCCATTGGGTATTTGTGTTTTAGGGAATAAAGTAATTGTATCGCAAAGCCCTTATGTGTGGGTGTTCTACGATGATAATGGAGACGATAAAGCCGACAGAAAAGAAATTTTATTTAGTGGAATTGGTGGCGAACAACACGACCATGCTGTACATGCATTTACCTTTGGAATGGATGGCAAATTGTATTTCAATATGGGCAATGAAGGCAAAACATTGAAAGATAAAAATGGCAAAGATGTATTAGACCAAGATGGCGATGTGATAGGCCCAAATAAATACAAACAGGGCATGGTTTTTAGATGCAACCCCGATGGATCAAACGTAGAATGTTTGGCAAGTAATTTCAGAAACCCTTATGAAGTAGCCGTTGATAGTTATGGCAGTTTGTGGCAAAGTGATAATGACGACGATGGAAATAAAGGGGTACGTATTAACTATGTTATGCCATATGGTAATTATGGTTATAAGGATGAAATGACAGGAGCAGGCTGGCAAGCAGCTAGAACGAATATAGAAGATTCAATTCCCATGCGTCACTGGCATTTAAACGATCCTGGCGAAGTGCCCAATCTTTTACAAACAGGTGCAGGATCTCCTACCGGAATAATTTTTTATGAAGGAAATTTATTGCCAGCGCAGTTTCAAAACCAAATGATTCATTGCGATGCAGGGCCTAATGTAGTGCGTGCATATCCAGCAACAAAAAATGGAGCGGGTTATACTGCCTCAACAGTTAATATTTTAAAGAGCGAAACAGATCAATGGTTTAGACCTTCTGATATTTGTGTTGCGCCCGATGGATCTTTAATTATTGCAGACTGGTACGATCCAGGTGTAGGAGGTCATCAAGCTGGCGATCAAACCCGTGGAAGAATATATCGGGTTGCTCCTCCACAAGCTTCAAAATATTCCATACCAAAGTTTGATTACAGCACTGCAGAAGGGGCTCTTGCAGCATTACAAAATCCTAATTTAGCTGTTCGATATCATGCGTATAATGTCTTGCAACAAATGGGCAATAAGGCAACTATTGCATTAGAGAAATCTTGGAATACATCTACCAATTCGCATTTTAGGTCAAGGGCTTTTTGGTGTTTAGTGAATATGCCAACAAGCAATGCAAAAAAGTACATTCAAGAGGCAATTGCTTCTGCCGACCCTGATTTGCGCATTATTGGAATTAGGGCCGCAAAACAATTGGGCATAGCGGTTGTAGAAACAATTAGCCAATTAGTGAATGATTCAGATGCCCAAGTACGCAGGGAATGCGCATTGGCTTTACACCATTTTAAATCTGAGGAATCGGCCAAACTATGGGCAACACTAGCCGCTCAGCACGATGGAAAAGACCGATGGTATTTAGAAGCACTAGGCATTGGCGCTGCTGAACAATGGGATAGTTTTTTTGAAGCCTATCTGTCTTTAACGAAAGATCCCCTAAAAACAGCCGCTTCGCGTGATATTGTTTGGAGGGCAAGAACGCCGGTTGCGGTTCCTTTTCTAGCAATATTGGCATCAGATAGCACAGTCAGCTTAAAAGATAGAGCAAGGTATTTTAGAGCATTTGATTTTAATAATTGTTCAATAAAATCACCTCTATTATTAAGAATAATTGAACAAAATAAAAGCAAGGATATTTCACTAAATAAAATGGTGCTAAATGCATTGGATATTTCTGCCGTTACAAATTCTGAATTAGCACAAAAAGCATTGTTGGAAGTACTAGCAGGTTTATATGGAACGAGTCAATATATTGATTTAGTAAATAGGTTCGAAGTAAAATCAGAATGCAACAATTTGCTAAAACTTTCAATGCAACAGCCTTACCAATCAGTGAGTAAAAATGCATGCATTTCATTAATACAACTTTGTGGAATACAGCCTATTTGGAATGTAATTAATTCAAAAGATCTCGCGCAACAAAAAAGTTTGGTTCCTGTAATTGGTTTAATTGGAAGTACAGAATCAATTGAAATGTTACAAACCATTTTACTATCAGAAAAGTATTCTCTGACGCTAAAAAAATATTGTGCAGCTTCATTGGGTAAAAGTAGAAATGGAGAAACAAAAGTGCTACAACTTTTAAAAAATAAAAAAATTGAATCCTCGCTAATTACTGATTTGGCTACAAGTATTATTGGCTCAAGAAATGAAGCAGTGCGAAAAGAAGCAGCCACTTATATTAGTACTACCACTAAAAAAGACGACGACAAAAAAACTCCAACACTTGCCTCATTAGCATCATTTAAAACCAATGCAATTGCAGGTAAAAAAGTATTTACTAATTACTGTATACTTTGTCATCAAGCGAATGAAATTGGCTATGATTTTGGTCCAAATCTTTCTGAAATAGGATCTAAACTTCCTAAGCTAAGTTTATTAGACGCTATCGTACATCCCTCTGCTGGTATAGGTTTTGGCTATGAAGGATGGGATTTGGTAACGAAAGATGGCGGAAATTTTTCTGGAATTATTACTAGTAAAACAGACCAAGATTTTGAAATGAAATTTCCTGGCGGCAGCAAGTTAAGTTTCAAAACAAAAAATATAAAATCCCTCACCCAAATGAAGCAATCTATGATGACGGAAGGGCTTTACAAACAGATGTCTTTTCAGGATATGGCAAACCTGTTGGAATATCTTTCTGGTCTGAAGAAAAAGTAAAAATGCTGGAAAAAGAAAACAGGTAAACTAAATTAAAAGTCCAATAATTGCTTTCTAAATTTTATATAGTTTCTTTTATTTTCTTTAACAAAGGTAGCTTCGGATGGAGCTTGTAAATACCTGTAAGACACTCTCGCCTTATCACTGCTTTTAACATTAATTTGGTCGCGATAAAAGGTAATAGAGAAGTTAATAATTTTTGCAATTATATCAATTGTGCTAATTCCTTTATCTGTTAAAGTATATAAAAAAACTTTTTTATTTGTAGGGTGATTTCTTTTTTCAATCAAACCATCATCTGCTAAAGTTTTTAATCTTGAAGCCAAAACTTTAGAAGTTATTCTTTCTTTCATATCCAGCAATTCTCCATATGTATGCTTGTTATGAAAGAGCATATTTCTAATAATTAATAATGTCCATTTGTCGCCAATAACATCAATTCCGGTAGTAATTGGGCAATGAGATCTTATACTTGTTTGACTCATAATTTCGTTTTTTAGGGGGGTATATTATTTATCAAATTTCTCAAATTTTAATGACATTTCTGTAATTTATTTTTTAAATGGCTACATCATTTTTGTATTACCTTTTTAATCAAACTGTTAACCTGTAAAATTCAACAAAATCATAGATTCAATTAAAGGAGGGTGGCGTTGTTAAGGGAGGGGGCAAAAAGTTCTTTTAAATTCGATAAAATTTCAAATAATTTATTATATTGCTTTCTTTATGAAATCAATTGCCTAAATTAACGGTTCTCAAAAACTAACATTATGAAATACCCACTATTCATTTTTTGTTTTGTAACAATGCTTTTGTCTTGTTCCGAAAAGAAAGAAGCCAAAAGGATTCCTTTAACCAGTACCTCTAAAGATGCTATTGAAAACTATAATCAAGGAGTTTTTCGAGACGAGCAGCTTGAAAGTGATGAAGCAAGTAGTTATTTCAAAAAGGCATTAGAACTTGATTCGAATTTTGCTATGGCAAAAATTTATTTTAATGATAAAACTGACCCCGCTTCAAATAAAAAAAGACTAGTTGAAGCGTATAATAATCGGGCTAGTTTATCTGAAATCGAGTCAGTAATTGTAGCTGTTACTTATGAAACAACCATCAATAATGATTTTGCTAAATCTGACTTAATGATGGATTCGCTGATAAAAAAATATCCAGACTACTACGAATTGTATTTATCGTCTGCTGATATAAAAAATATGTTAAATAAAACTGAAGACTGCTTACATAGATATAAAGAGTCATTAGAGGTTAATCCAGAATGCTATGCTGCAGCGCTATCTATACCAAATTTACATACGACTGCAGGAAATGGATTTAGTAAATTCAGTATGCTGCCAATTGAAAAAAGGAATATAGAAGAGGCTGAAAAATATTTTAACCTTGCTGCTAAAATTAGGCCTAATGCTCCAGCAACTTCTCGGATGTATGGAAATTTATATCGGGCTAAAGCTGATTTAGACAAAGCACTTGCTAAGTATGAGGAATCGATCAACCTTAATACAGAAAAAACTAGTTTATATTCAACTAGTTTGTTAATGGTAGGTCACATTTCTTTAGCAAAAGGCGAATACGATAAGAGCAGGGAATTCTATCAAAAGGCACGCTCCGCTAGTAAAAATGGATCTAATGGGATTGTTTCATTGACTACTTTTGAAATATTGACTTATTTATACGAAAAAAAGTATGATGAAGTGATTTCTCAATGTAATACTTTATTGAGTAAAATCGATAGTTTACCTGAATCAGAATACAGGAAAAATAACTTTAAGGCTTACATTGAATATTTAAAATTTATTACTTATGGGCATAGCCTAAAAGAACAAGAAACTTTAGAATCAATTAGTAAAATCGATAATTATAGGGCTGAAATAACTAAATCAGATATTGAAAAATCAGTAGATAATAACGAAATTATTAATATTCAAAACAAAGCTAAATCACAAAATTTAAGTAACTACATTTTATATAATATTCTTTTTGCCCACTATGAGGAAGCTGAAAAAAAATTAAAAGAACTTGAATCAGTTTTATCTGAAACCTTGAAGAAAAACCCAACGGCAATGGATGATTTTTATAAATTTTCTGGGTACTTAAGCTTAATGGAAGGAAAAGTAAAAGAGTCAGTTGATTTTTATAAAAAAGTTGTAAAAGGCTTAGATGAAGATACTTACGATTATTATTTTTATGGCTTGGCGCTTAAAGCTCAAGGAAACAAAGTAGAAAGCGATCAAATATTTACCAAAATAACTAAAAATTATTTCGTTCAATGGCAGATAGCAATCGTTAAAGAATTAGCAAAAGCACAACTAAATGCAAGCAACTAAAGTATACAAAGGACTTGCTGTTGTGGTTTGTATATTTTTTTCACTGAGCTTACTAGCTCAAGAAAGAAAAATAGAGCTTCCGCTAAGTTCTAATAAAATTGAATCTGTTCATATAGACAATAGAGGTCTTCTATGGCTAGGAACGGAAGAAGGATTGAATGTATATAACAGAGAAACAGTCAATTCGTTTTACTCCAATATTGTAGATTCAACTAGTTTACTGAATTCTGAAATTTTCAGAATTCAGTACCTAGCTGGAGATACTGTAGTAGCTTTTTCTAAAAACGGATTAAATGTTTTTAATCCTTATGGGTTTAATTTTTCTAGAATTATTACTAAGAGTTCACCCGTTTCATTAATTAAAGATCTTTCAAATAATGAGTACTGGGTTACTACCCAAAACAATGGGGTGCTTCATTATAGTCAATCGCTCAAGCCGCTTAAATCCATTGAATACGATCCTTTAAATCCACTATCGATTTCTAGTGCTAAATTCAATAGTAACCAAAGAGATATTGTTAATACAAGTAGTAGCCAATTTATTTTAATTGGAACTATCAATGGGTTTAATCTTTTTGATCGGGCTCAAAAAACTGTAAGAAGGTTTTTAAAAAAAACCGGTAGTTATTTATTGTCTAATGAAATAAATGATATTGAGCCATTAAATGCTAGCAATTTATTTTTAGTAGCTACTTCAAGTGGTTTAAATGTTTTTGATACTAAGAATAATCAATTTACCAAAGACATACTTTTTCAAAATCAAAAAGTAGTTGATGTTACAAAGGTTGACAACCAAACCTTTGTAATACTAACAGAAACCTCTTTGTGTAAATTAAGCCTTTTGCCAAATGGCGCGTTTGGTGCAATACAAATACTTAATTCAAATAAATCATTTGCAGATGCGCGTTTTTGCTTTGGTAAAAAAGAAATTTTTATTTGGTCTCCAAATCAGTCTTCATTTATTCAATACAATAAAAATAGTGGTACAATAAACGAATTAAGCATTAAAAATAATATCACTGCTTTTGCAATTGACGAAAAATCAGATGATTTAGTTATTGGAACGCTAAATGGCGTATTTGCTATTAGTAATTTCAAGCAATTTATTATTGACGCCCCAATTAATAAAGTAAGTGGTGAAAGTTTATATTATAAAGCTTTAGATGAATCAAATAGTATTATTGTTACTAGATCAGAAATAAACTTTGTAAAAAATAATGCTCAAGTAACTAGAAAAATAAATCTTCCATTTTTAGTTAATAAGACTAGTTCAAACAAAATTTCATTCGAAATCAGTGCTAATAAATTATACATTGCTACTAATGAGCTGTATGAAATTGATTTAACTAGCGGAACCATAACGCAAATTCCAATATTAACCAAAAACGCTACTCTTAGTACAATTTCTAATTTAAAAATAATTGGCAGCGACTTGTATGTTTCTTTACCAGAAGGAATTACAGTTTTAAATACCACTACTAAATCTGTTACGCGTTTTCAATACGACCCATTAATTAATAAAAATATTCCAAAGGGATTTGAAGACATTGAACAAATAAATGACCAGTTATGGGTTAGTAATTCCGAAACAGGACTTTACTTGTTTAATAAAAACCTTAATTCGTTTGTAAGCCAATTCAATTTTGTACTAAATGATGTAACAACATTAGCAAGTGGCTCTCCTACAAGATTGTTTTATATTAAAGGAACTGATTACTTATTAATCGCTTCAAAAGGCGATGGCTTATTTAGGTATAATTTAAAAACAAAGCGCTTTAACAACTATTCAACTAAGGATGGTTTATTGTCGAATAATGTTATTGATTTAATGCAGTCTAATAATAATATTTGGGTTGTTACTACAAATGGAATTAACTATTTCGATAATCCAGAAAAAATCGTTTTTAAAAATATAGATGCTGAAGACGGGTTAAATATAGTTAGTTATTTAAACGAAGGACTACACCACCAAGATTCTTCAATCATAATTACGGGGACTCAAAAAATACAATTATTTAAATTCAAAGACATTTATTTAGATAATAGGCCATTTAGGGTTGAAATACTCAACGCAAATTCTATTAATAAAAATAATGAGTACCAGAATATAGGCTTTAGTAATTACACAATCAATATGAACAGCGATGCTGTTTCGCTTGCGCTTAATTTGTTTGCTTCAACTTCTTACAAAACAAAAAAAGTTAAATTCTTTTACAAAATTGATGGTGTTACTAGTGGTTTTATCTCTAACGAAGAAGACAATAAAATTCTGCTACAATCACTAAGGTATTACCGTGTAAACGAAGTAGAAATTTATGCCATTAATAGTAGTGGTAAAAAAAGCGAGAACATTTTAAAATTAAATGTTTACAGAACAGCACCTTGGTGGGCCAGAATTGAGTCTTTTATTATTTATATCATATTATTAGTTAGCTTAATTTTCATTGTTTTCAAAATCAGAGAAAAACAAAACAACGAAAGACAAGAAGGCAAACGTAAAGCCAAAGAAATTGAAGAAGCGAAAAATCTTCAAATGAGTTTGTTGCCTAAAAAAACACCCGTTGTAGCAGGTTTAGAAATTACTACGTATTTAAAATGTGCATCTGAAGTGGGCGGAGATTATTTCGATTTCTTACAAAGCGATACGGGTTCATTATATTCCATTTGTGGTGATGCTACCGGACATGGCGTAACGTCTGGAATTATGGTTGCAGTAACCAAGGCTGCACTAAATGGTATTGATTTGGAAGATCCATCAGCTATGATGCAAAAATTAAATAAAATTGTAAGGCGTATAAACTTTGGTACACTAAGAATGAGTTTGAGTATTGCAGAAGTAACAAACGATATCATTACGGTTAGCTCTGCAGCAATGCCTCCAACATATATTTATAATGCTGCTGAAAATATTTTAGAAGAATTACTCATTTCGAATCTTCCTTTGGGTGGAATGGATAAGGAAAATTTCACGTCCATTTCTCGAAAATTTAATAAAGGGGATATTTGCATTATGTTATCTGATGGACTTCCTGAATTACCTAATCTAAAAAATGAAATGCTTGACTATCCAAAAGTGTTTAATTGTATTTTAGAAAATTCACAAAAATCGGCCGAAGAATTAAAAGAATCATTGGTAAAATTAGCAGATGACTGGGCTGGCGGAGTAATGAACCCAGATGATATAACGATTGTAATACTTAAGAAAAATTAAAAATTAAACCCAATTAAAATGAATTCACCAACAGTTGAGCTCAAATTACCCATATTGCCAAATATGGAATTAGTCGCCACACAAACAGCAGATATTATTGCCAAACACATGCATTTGTCCGAAGAGCAAAACGGAGAAATAACAATGGCTTTAATTGAAACCTGTATCAACGCTTTTGAACATTCAAAAGCGGGTAACAATATATTTATTCATTTCATTATTGAAGAAAGCTCGCTGGTTATTAAAGTAATTGATCAAGGGGTTGGATTTGATAAATCTAAAGTAGCCATTCCTAAGATTGAAAATAAAATTGGTAAAGATGAACGCAAACGCGGATGGGGTCTACAATTAATTCAAGCTTTGATGGATTCAGTAGAATTCGAATCAACCGATTCAGGTACCACAGTAACAATGACTAAAAATAAATAACATGAGCGATTTTAAAACGAAAGTAACAACAGTAAACGAAGTAGTAATTATAGAAACTGAAGGATATCTTAACAACGAAGGTGGTCAAATGGTCTATGATATTTGCATAGAAAAAATAGGCCTCGGTACGCGTAAGTTTTTATTAAACCTAAGTGGAACCAAAGTTGTAAACAGTATTGGCGTTTCTATTTTGATAGAAGTAATTGAAAAATTACAAGAAGTAGAAGGTAAAATTGGATATTTTAATATGGCTCCTATTGTTGAAAAAACATTTCATATTATGGGATTATCTAAATACTCTTCCTTGTATAAAACAGAAGAAGTAGCGCTTTTAGAGTTCTAATACTTTAAATACACTAAATAAAAATAGGCTGTATCATTCATTTGATACAGCCTATTTTTATAAATTATAATAAGTGTTATTTCAACTCCGTAATAAATCTTTCTTTAGCTACGCGAATCTTTTTCATATTCACTAACCAATCTTTTTCAGCTTCTCTATAGCCAATTGGTAATAGTAAAACACTACGTAAACCCTTTTCTTTTAAGTTCAACAATTCGTCTAAAGCAGTTGGATTGAAGCCTTCCATAGGTGTTGCGTCTACTTTTTGTTCAGCTGCAGCAATAATTGCAGCAGTAAAACCTATATATACTTGTTTAGCAGCGTGTGTAAAGTTTTCTTCGGCAGGTTTAGCCAAATAGATTTTCAACAACATATTTTTGTAATCATCCGTTGCGCTTGATGGCAAACCCCTTTCTTCATTGTTTCTAGCAAATGCCTCATTAATGCGTTCTTCGGTATAATTGTCCCAGGCGGCAAAAACCAATACGTGTGAAGCATCTGTAATTTGACGCTGTCCGTGTGCAAGTGGTAATACTTTTTCAAGTAAATCCTTATTTGTAATCACAAGAATTTCAAAGGGTTGTAATCCAGAAGAGGTTGGTGCAAGTCTTGCAGCTTCTAAAATATAATCTACTTTTTCTTGTGGAACGACTTGTCCATTCATTTTCTTTGTAGCGTAGCGCCATTGTAAATCTTCTATTAAACTCATATCTTTTATTTATCAAACAAAAATAATCAAAAATTGTTGCGATCATTAGAAATGAAATGTGAAATGTATTTTATAATAACACCAAAAAGTAAAACCCTTACTTCAGTAACACTAACTAGGTAAAACTTTTAAAAACCAATCAGGGTAAGCTTTTCATTGGCTATCCCTATTTCGTTATAGTAATACCTAATTAAAAATAGTACAAAATGAGTTAAAATTGTTGTAGATTTTATTGATCAATTTAATAAAACAAGTGGCTTAAATTTCAACCATTCAACATGCCTATTTCAATTAAAACATTTGTAGTTGCCATCTTTTGCGCTAGTTTTTTTTCTTGTAACCAACAAGATGCACCACCGCCAGAAAGGCCATCCAAAATAGATCCTAATCCATCATCGGCATTTCTTTCGCCAGAAGAAAGTATGAAAACGATGAAATTGCCTCCAGGATACCATCTTGAACTAGTAGCAAGCGAACCAATCATTCAAGAACCAGTAGCCATTGTTTGGGACGGTAATGGCAGAATGTATGTAGCCGAAATGCGTAGTTATATGAAAGACTTAGAAGGCACTGGAGAGCGTTTGCCAACTTGTAGAATTACACGTTTTGAAGATACCGATGGTGACGGTAAAATGGATAAGAGCACTATTTATATCGATAGCCTAGTATTGCCAAGAATGATGTTGCCGCTTGATGATCGATTGGTAGTTAATGAAACCTACACGTATAATTTATATAGTTATAGAGACACCAATGGCGATGGAAAGGCCGACGAAAAAAAATTGGTCTACCATAACGATGTGCCAGATGATGCCAATTTAGAACACCAAAAAACAGGCTTGATTTGGAATATAGATAATTGGATTTATGTAACCAGTAATCCAGTGCGATATAGGTATAACAATGGTATGATGCAAGTTGATAGTTTTGGTAGTTCTCCCGGAGGTCAATGGGGATTAACGCACGATAATGTTGGTCGTTTATTCTTTTCATCGGCGGGTGGCGAAAAACCAGCACAAAATTTTCAAGAAAATCCTGTGTATGGTGAATTAGATTTTAATGACCAACGCTCAAAAGATTTTGATGAAGTATGGCCGATTGTTGCAACCCCCGATGTACAAGGTGGACAGCGTCGTTTGCGAGCCGATAGTACATTAAATCATTTCACTGCATGTTGTGGCCAATCTATTTATCGTGGCGATCGTTTGCCAAAAAATATGCTGGGAGATTTATTTATCTGCGAACCCGTTGGTCGTTTAATACGGCGCGCAAAAGTCGAAGAAAGAGATGGCATTACTTATTTAAAAAACGCCTACGATAAAAGAGAATTTTTAGCATCTACCGATATGAATTTTAGGCCCATTAATTCTGCAACAGGGCCAGATGGTTGTTTATACATAGTAGACATGTACCACGGTATTATTCAAGAAAGTGCTTGGACAAAACCAGATAGTTATATCAATCCACAAATCAAAAGAAAAAATTTAGACCTCAATATTAATCGTGGCCGCATTTATAGATTAGTACATGATGGCTACAAACCAGGACCTGCGCCACATTTACTAAGTGCAAGCAATGAAGAACTTATTCAATATTTATCGCACCCAAATGGTTGGTGGCGCGATAATGCACAAAAACTGTTAGTAATTCATGCCGATAAATCTGTTATACCAGCACTTAAAAAAATGGTGGCAGACGAACCATCTTTTTTAAATAAAATATTTTTCTGGAAAAAAACTACATCGCCACTTGCTAGATTACATGCACTCTGGACGCTCGAAGGATTAAATGCAATTGATCAAAATATGGTGATGGATTTGCTAAAAGATTCAGATCCAGAAATTAAAAAAGCAGCCATTAGAATGAGTGAAAGATGGTTAACCACAAATAATGACCAATTGCTTTTAAAATTACAAGCTTTAAAAAAAGATGCAAACTATGGTGTGCGCGTACAGCTTGCATTATCATTACGTTACAGCAAACAACCAAGCGCTGTTGTCTTATTAAAAGAATTGCGTTCACTCAATGATAGCAATCGTTTAATTGTAAAAGCAACTACTAGGTCTTTGTTACGAACAGACGAATCAATGGCTGCATTAAGGGCTAGTTGCGAAGGGATGGGCGAAAAAGACAAAGACATGATGTACGATGGCTCGTTGAATTTTCAACAATTGTGTGCTACTTGTCATGGCACCGATGGTAAAGGCGTACCAGCAAAACTAGCACCACCACTGGCTGGTTCTGCAAGGGTAAATGGCGATAAAAACATTTTAATCAATATTGTTTTAGCAGGCTTAAAAGGGCCGGTAGATAATATTACGTATCCCGATGGAATGCCCTCTCAAAAAGAACATACCGACTTGTATATTGCATCGGTATTGAGTTATATTAGAAATAGTTTTGGTAATAAAGCCGATTTGGTACACTCTGGAGATGTAAGAGATATTCGCAAAATTTTAAAAGGAAGGGACTCTGCTTATACATTAGAAGCATTAAAAAATTGGGTAAAACCTGTAGAATTAAAAAAATAAAAATTGTAGTGGCAACATAAAAAAACGGGCTATGAATTTCATAGCCCGTTTTTTATTTTTAGGAACGCAATTATTTTTTTGACTCAAAAATAGTCCAAGGATAAGACTTCATATTTTTTAAGTACTTTTCTTGCCATTTATATTCTGGATGTGCCGCATAATATGGTTCGCCAATAAAATCTTTTCCGCAAGGATGGCCCATATGTGCCCAAAACTTCATGTCCTTTGCCATATCTGCAGTGGTTACTTTACCTTGAACAGAACCCATAGGATAGAAAGGTCCTAAATCAAATTCACTACATCCTAATGAATCTTCTTCTACGTGTCCACAAACAACACAACGATTGTTTAGGAGTTTATTTTGAGTAGCATCCATATGATCTGCTTCTAATATTTTTCCGGTTTCAGCATCTAATTGCCCTTTTAAATCTAGAATTAATTTTTCCATTCTAAGCCTACGTGCATTTGGGCTGCTAGTTTTGTTATTAACATCAAAAGTGGTTTCTTCTTTAATTAATTTTTCATCAATAGCAAAGTTAGATCCAATCATTGCAGTGTCTTTGCTTCTCCAAACTCTGTAATTTTTTAAACCCAATTCTAGTTTTGCAACTTCGTTTGTTTTTGTATCACCAATTAACCAATCGTTTGCATATCCACCATTATTACCTGTAGTAAATATTTTTACAGCATCATCTATACTATTGGCATACTGTGCTACTTTTCTTGCACGTTGAAATTCAGGGATACCTGTTGAATCGAATCCTAAAAATTGTGTGATGGTTGTTTCTGTAATTAGAATCCCTTTAGATGAAATAACAAAATCATCGCCACTATGAATAAAACCAGGCATACAATCCATAATAATATGGTTGCCATTTTCTGGAACAATATCTGCAACAACATTCCAATATTGTCCAAAAATATAATTAGACCAGTTATTATGCCCCATTACAATTTTTCCGTCTTTGGTAAAACTACCTGTTGCCATAAAAGCGCTGCAATTTCCAGGGGCTTTATTATTGCCTGAACCGGCTTTTGCCTTATTCATTAATTGTGGAACATAATAATAGGCTAGTTCTTCAATGGCATTGTATGCTGTAATATCTAAACTATCATACTTTAAACCCTTTGCCTGCAATCCTTCGGCAATACCGTTGATTTCATTTTTATATTCTTGATCTAGTTTGTTCCAAAGAAAGTTTTTTGCAGCCGCTCTATAGAAATCCCATTCGTGTTTGGTTTCGTGTGCTAAATAATAACTAGCGGCTTGTATTGCTGTATCAATTTGTGTAGATAACAAATAACCATGTTGGTAACCAATATCGGCAGGAGAACCTTCTAAATGAACATAAAACCATCCGTTTTTATATTCAGAAGATGCTTTTGCTAATCGATCTTTTGCAACTTTATTGTTGCATGAAAATAAAATACAAGTAAATAAAAGAAGCAATAAGTTTTTCATTTATAATTTTTTAAGGTTTGTGTATTTAAATATAATTCAAAAATTAATATCTTATATTGAAATATATTACAATTGAAAAATCGACAGAGTATTATTTATTTTTTTTATTTGTAGCTTCAATAAACGTAAATTTAATTGTACAATAAACAATTAAAATAGCAACTTTTAACCCAACTATATGACTATCACTAATTCGCGCCGTAATTTTCTAAAAAAAGCATCAACAGGAGCAGTAGCTTATTCTTTAGGAGGAGTACTTCCTGCATTTTCAGCTAAAAGTTATAGAAATATTATTGGAGCGAATGAAAAAATAGCTGTGGCATGTATGGGTGTTAATAGCAGAGGTCTTGCGGTAGGTACCAATTTTGCATCCCAAAAAAACTGCGAAGTATTACATGTATGTGATGTAGATACAAGAGCAGCAGATATTTGTATTAATGCGGTTGAGAAAATCCAACAAAAAAAACCAATAGCCACGCCCGATTTTAGAAAGGCTTTAGAAGATAAAAATGTAGATCTATTAATCGTTACAGCACCAGACCACTGGCATGCACCAGCCGCCATGTTGGCTTGTTCTGCAGGAAAGCATGTGTATTTAGAAAAGCCTTGCAGTCATAATCCAAACGAAGGAGAGATGCTTGTAAAAGCAGCAGCTAAGCATAATAGAGTTTTGCAAATGGGTAATCAAAGAAGGTCTTGGCCAAATGTAGCAGCGGGTATTGCCGAATTACACGCTGGCGTTATTGGCCGACCTTATTTTGCAAAAGCTTGGTACACCAATAATCGACCTTCCATTGGCATTGGTAAAGAAACGGCAGTACCATCTTGGTTAAATTACGATTTATGGCAAGGTCCTGCACCAAGAAGGCCATACAAAGACAACCTAATTCACTATAACTGGCATTGGTTTTGGAATTGGGGAACAGGTGAGGCGCTGAACAACGGAACCCATATGGTGGATTTAGCACGTTGGGGTTTAGACGTTAATTATCCTACAAGCGTTAGTTCAACTGGCGGCAGGTTTCGTTACCAAGATGATTGGGAAACCCCCGACACACAAGTGATTAACTTACAATTTGGCAATAAAGCAATGATTTCTTGGGAAGGTAGAAGTTGTAATTCAAAAAATAACGAATCGAATAGTACGGGAGTGATTTTTTATGCAGAAAATGGATCTTTATTAATTGAAAGCAGTAACTCGTACAAAATTTTTGATCTAAAAGGTGTTTTAATAAAAGATGTAAAAAATACGTTTGTTGTAGATGCCCGAAATATTGCAAACCCTTCACAAGCATTAGATGCATTGCATATCCAAAACTTATTTGATGGCATTAAAAATGGCACACCCGTAGCTTCAGATATTTTAAGCGGACACCAAAGTACCCTATTAGTACAGTTAGGAAATATTGCCCTTCGCACGGGTAGAAATTTGCAGATTGATCCTACAACCGGACATATTTTGCACGATGCCGATGCCCTGAAATATTGGAGTAGAACCTATCAGCCAGGTTGGGAACCAAAAATATAATTTTCCATTTTCAAAATAAACACCATGAAA
Source organism: Sediminibacterium sp. (assembly GCA_037132335.1). GTDB lineage: Bacteria > Bacteroidota > Bacteroidia > Chitinophagales > Chitinophagaceae > Sediminibacterium. The sequence goes on from JBAXPJ010000026.1 coordinate 20,640, forward strand.
TCAAATGAACAAAATGTAGCGGCACTCGATCAGCGACTATATTCATTAGATGCATTACGTGGCTTTGATATGTTTTGGATTATTGGTGCCGACGAGTTTTTTCATCAACTAGCCAAAACAACTGGGAGTCCTTTTTGGATAAACCTATCAAATCAATTTACACATCCTGTTTGGAATGGTTTTCATATATACGATTTAATTTTTCCACTTTTTTTATTTTTGGCTGGCGTGTCAACACCTTATTCTATTGGTAAATCACTAGAAACGGGGATGAGTAAAAAACAAGTGTTATTGCGTGTAATAAAAAGAGGGCTAATACTTGTTTTATTAGGAATCATTTATAATAATGGATTGCAAATTCGCCCTATTGCTGATATACGTTTTTCAAGTGTATTAGGTAGAATAGGCATTGCCTATATGCTAGCCAATATTATTTATATCTATACCAATACCCGCGCACAAATTTTTTGGTTTTCCGGATTATTAATTGGTTATTGGCTAATACTTTGCTTTACATCAGCACCTGGGTTTTTACCTGGTAATCTTAGCATGGAAGGTAATTTTGCTTCTTATGTAGATAGAACAATTTTGCCCGGAAAATTATCACTTGGCATACACGACACAGTAGGATTTTTTAATAATATTCCTGCAATTAGTACGGCATTGGCAGGAATTATTACAGGAATTTATTTAAAGGGAATAGCCGTTTCTAAAAAAAGAAAAGCAGGGATGCTTGCAATTTTTGGTATCGCATCTTTGGTAATTGCTCAAATTTGGAATATCAGTTTTCCAATTAATAAAAATATGTGGTCTAGTTCTTTTGTGATGCATACTACAGGACTAAGTTTGTTATTAATGTCGCTATTTTATTATGTGATTGATGTACTTGGGTATAAAAAATGGGCGTTCTTTTTTAAAGTGATAGGCATGAATTCTATTTTAATTTATTTATCTGGTAAGTTTATTAATTGGCATTATACAACCAATGGTTTTTTTCAATGGGTTGCAGATTGGGTGGGGGCTCCTTACAATCTTTTAATGATGGTTGTTTGTATGATAGTAGTAAAATGGCTGTTTCTTTTTTTCCTTTATGAGAAAAAAATATTTTTACGGGTATGAGTATATTAATATCAACTGATCTAGGATATAGAACAAGGTGTTTAGCTGAAATAACTACCTCCAATAAAGTATGGGACTTAGTAGTAATTGGCGGAGGCGCAACGGGGCTGGGGATTGCACTTGAAGCAACCTTACGCGGAATTTCTACGCTACTTGTTGAACAAACTGATTTTGCAAAAGGCACTTCTAGCAGAAGCACAAAATTGGTGCATGGCGGGGTTCGTTATTTAGCCAATGGAGAATTAAAATTAGTTCGAGAAGCGAGTGTTGAGAGGGGGCGTTTACAACACAATGCGCCACACCTTGTGAAAGACCAAATTTTTATTATTCCAGTATATTCTTTTTTAGAAAGAATCAAATACACCATCGGCTTAAAACTATATGACTGGATAGCTGGCAAATTTCTATTAGGATCTTCTCAATTTATTTCACGTAAAGAAACCTTACAACAGCTTTCTGGAATTGAATCTTCTAATTTAGTTGGTGGAGTTCTCTATCATGATGGACAGTTTGATGATGCAAGACTAGCACTCAATCTAGCGCAAACCATTTGGGAAAACAAAGGATTTGCCATCAACTATTTTTCTGTTACAGGTCTGCTGAAAAATGGGCAACAAAAAGTTGCTGGAATCTATGCGAAAGATTTAGAAACAGGCAGTAACTATTCAATTCAAGCCAAAGCAGTTGTAAATGCAACTGGTGTATTTGCCGATGATATTCTTACCATGGATAATTTGATACATGAAAAAATATTGTCTGTTAGTCAGGGCATTCATTTGGTATTAGACACAACTTTTTTTCCATCAAGTGATGCATTGATGATTCCTGAAACCAGTGATGGGCGTGTTCTTTTTGCAGTTCCTTGGCATAATAAATTGGTAGTTGGCACAACCGATACGCCTATTGAAATAGCTTCTTTAGAGCCACAAGCTTTAGAAAAAGAAATTAATTTTATTTTAGAAACTGCTGCACAGTATCTTCTAAAAAAACCTACAAGATCAGATGTATTAAGTGTGTTTGCAGGATTGCGACCATTGGCGTCAAATCATTCGGGTACTCAAAAAACAAAAGAAATTTCTAGAAGTCATAAAATAATCGTTTCTGCATCGGGCTTGTTTACCATGATTGGTGGTAAATGGACTACGTATAGAAAAATGGGTGAAGACATGGTGAATAGAATTGAAAAAGACCTACAATGGACTCGCACTAATACACAAACAAAAAACTTTTTAATTCATGGATCGATGGATACTCAAAACTGGAAAGATCCTTTGTATGTTTACGGATCTGATGGCAGCGCATTGAAAAAAACACTGAACGAAACTGGCGCTGTTTTAATCAGTGAACCATTACAAATATATGAAGCACAAGTAATTTGGGCGGTAGAACATGAGATGGCAAGAACAGTAGAAGACGTTTTGTCGCGCAGAACACGTGCCTTATTTTTAGATGCAAAAGAAAGTATCAGAATTGCCCAGCCCGTTGCAGCGTTGATGGCAAATATTTTGCACAAAGATGCGCATTGGATTAAAAATCAAGTAGATGATTTTAACTCAGTAGCGAAAAACTATCTATTGAATTAAAAAGCTTCAAAGTATTTAAATTGTTCTAAAAATCAGCATAAAAAAAGCGGCAAGAAATTGCCGCTTTTTTTGATGAATAACTTGAAAAACTTTCTAATTAAAATTTTATTAGAAATCATATTTCTTTCGGCGAGGTCTAGACAACATTGCTGTTGCTTCTTTGTCGTTGTTTTTAAAAGTTTCTGTTTTTGGATCCCAATAAATTTTTCTATTGACCTTCATGGCAATTTGGTGCAATAAGCAAGCACTACATGAGCGATGTCCTACTTCAATTGGTGCAATAGGTTCTTTACGAGATTTTACACAATCCAACCAATTGGCGTGTTGCTCAGAGCTATCGTATAATTGAATTTCGTTTTTACCTATCACTGATTTTAATAATTCAGGGTTACTTGCATCAATTGGTTTAACACCAGATTTATCTGCAACCGGATCGGAATCGGTAACCCTATAATTTCCACGAGTTACCCAAATCCATCCTTCAGATCCAATGAATTTTACACCATTAGGTAATTCATTCGATACAATCATGTGTACACCATTTTCGTATAGGGCTTCAGTTTTAAAAATGCCATGTACATTCCATAATCCATTATAATTTGGATCGTCATTAGGGAAAGCTGCTTTACCCCAAATTTCTATTGGTCCGCTATATTCAGTTCCCATTCCCCAATGTGCAATATCTATATGGTGTGCGCCCCATCCGGTAATCATTCCAGCGCCAAATTGTTCGCAACGCAACCAACCTGGTCGGCTTCCTACACCTTTCAATGAGTCTTCTTGAGTATGAACCCTATCTTCTGTATAATATACTTCAGGAGTAGCTCCTAACCAAGCATCGTAATTTAAATTTGTTGGAGTTGGCATTTGAATTTTACTTCCACCACCAGGGTCGCCGGGTAAACCAACTTCTACCGTAATTAATTTACCAATGCGACCATTGCGAACTAATTCGCAAGCTTTTTTAAATTGCGGCCATGGACCAACAGAACGTTGTTGGCTACCCATTTGTAAAATTCTCCCTGTTTTTTTAACCGCATTACTTAAAATCCGTCCTTCTTCAATGGTTAATGAAGCTGGTTTTTGTAAGTAAACATCCTTACCTGCATTCACTGCATGCACGCCAACAATTGCATGTTGGTGATCGGGCAAACTAATATGTACAGCATCAATATCTTTATTTTGAAGCAGCTCTTTATAATCGGTATACACTTTAATATCCCAATCGCCTTTTAGTCCACCATTATAGGCAGCACCAATTTGGTAATTGTGTTTAACAGCTGCTGGGCCTGCATTTGCTCGGTTTCTATCAAGATCGCAGACTGCCATAATTCTAGCACCTGCATAGCGTGCAATTTCTGGCATATCGTGCGATGTAGAAATTCTTCCACAACCAATAGACGCCACATTTATAATATTACTAGGAGCCGATTTTCCAAACACACTTGCCGGAACAATGGTAGGAAAACCGCTAAGAATCAATGATCCAGAAGCTAATTTAGCAGAAGAGTTTAAAAAGTCTCTTCTACTTACGGTTTTTTTTGATTTCTTCATTCTTTATAATTTAATATGTAAAACAAATATGGGCATTTTTTTAAAATAGTAGGCACCAAGAAATTTAATTGTTAGTAATTTTTATTGAGGTAGGCTCTGCAAAATATTTCCATGCGCTTTCTGCTTTTGCTGCATCGAATTTTCCGTTAAAAACCACCATTCGATACTTAAGTACATATGTTTTTCCAGGTTCAAGTAGCCAGTTTTTGTCTTTGGTTGGTGCAAAGTTGAAAAACATATCACCCCGGCCATTCGTATTCAATACCCAAATTCGCATAGGTTCTGGAAAATTGTAGTTAGATGGGTAAGATAGAAAAGCAATGCCTCCATTGTCATTTCCGGGTAATTCACCTTGTACAATACACCATTTTGCCCTTGAACCATCTGTATCTTTTCTGGTTTTTCCTTCGGATGTGAGTACTTCGCAATTGGTATTATTCCAAAAACCGGTAGTGCGCCATCCCATTCCAGCATATCTATAAGCAAGAATTAAAAAAGGGCTTTCAGTTGCGCAATTCATTTTAGAAGTAATGTCTACAATATAATAGTCGCTATTTTTTTCAGGGTGGTAGACACGTACAGTTTGTACTTCGTTGAGTGCTACTTTTTCGGTACCATCTTTTTTAAACACAACGTGTTCATGAAGGGCTTCGAATTCCGAAAAAATTGGGCCATCAATTTTTGAAATCAATTTTGCAAAGCGAACGGTTCCTTGGTGTCCATTGATGTTCCAAAAATCAACAGTATCTTTTTCAAAATATACATGTGTCCATGGATTCCAGATGCCATAGTGGTGGTAATGATCTGGCGCTTGAATGCGCGTAAGTTCTTGACCATGCGGGGTCCATACGGGATGGATAAAGCCACTTCTCTTATAGTTAGCGTTAACCCCTGCTGGCGGGTTAACGGTTTGGTAGTAATAGCGTAATAGATTTTTATTGTTGGATTGAAAAGTAATAGAGCTATCGTTTTTAGCTGCTTTAATTTCAGAAAATTGCCCTGGGGCGGAATGAATAATTTGGTAAGCAATTTCTTTTTTTGCAGTACTACTTATCGACCAAACCAGCATTCTACTGGCACCGTATTTAATTTGAAATGGAATTGTTTTTCTTTTTTTGCCATCCATTTCAACCAAGCTGATTGAAGAGTCTGATTCAAAAGTTAAGTTGTCTAAATTCACGCTAACGGGTACATCCACTCCGTTGGTAGGATGCTGTAAATTGATTTTAAAACTTGCAATTGTTTGAGCAAAAGAAGCATAGGTTAACAGGGAGCAAATCCCAAACACCAACCATTTCTTTGTAAACATATTTGTATCTTTTTCTAGTGTATAGCAACCAATGCAATTGATTGCTTAAATTTCGACAATTAATTACAGAATAACAAATAATTTATTTACCCAAGAAAATGAGTTATCAACACAGTTAATTTCAAGCACCTAATTGCTTTAAAATGAATTCGGTGAACTGATATTTTGAAATGATATCTGCCGATAAATAGGCGGCACCTTTAATTTCTTTCAAACACGCCGATGAACCGCAAAAGCATTGAAAAGATTGTGTCATATCCCATTCGGTTGATGGATAAAAAAACACTAACTCATCGTCAACTGAAATATTTTTTAAAGCCATTAATTCCATGGTGCTAGTATTAAAAAATATATTCGGCTCGCAACTATGGTTGATGTATTGTATGAAGCTGGGGCTTAAAGTGATATGTTTATTGTTGCCGGTTTGAACCGTTAAATAAGTTGGATTTTCTAGTTCAGTTGCTGCACTAAACTTGCAAATGGTTTCGCCTGCATTAAATGTGGCTGAAGCGTGTAATGATTTTTGTTGGGTATTGCTATTTTCTACAATATCAGCAAAACCATGGCTGCTAAATATAGTATACATGTTTGGAGAGGTGTTTTTCATACTCCTGTGATAGCAACAAATTAACAAAGTTTAATGGAGTATTAAAAATATAGTACGACTTACAAAAGATTAACGTTTAAAGAAAATTACAATCGCTCCTACAAGGGTTAATGCAATGACTATTTTTCTGTAATTATCGTCTTTAATTTTAGATACTATTTTTAAGCCAAGAACAAATCCAATAATAAGGGCAGGCAATAATAGTAAATCGGTGTAAAGTGTACTGGTAGTAATATTCTTCCAATAAAAAATTTGAAAGGGAAGCTTAAATAAATTGATCACCAAAAATACCCAAGCTGCAGTGCCAATAAAATCATTTTTAGGCATGCGCATAGCCAAAAAATAAATATTAGAAAAAGCGCCTGCTAAATTGCCAAGCATTGTGGTGAAGCCTGCTATTAATCCCATATTGGCAACAAATAATTTATTAGACGGAATGGGCATTGTTTTACGAAACTCCAACACTATCATAATAACCACTGTTAAAACAATAATAACAGCCATTATCTTTCTAAAAATTCCTTCATTTAAATCTTTACCAACAAAAACGCCAACTAAAATACCCACTACCATCCAAGGAATTAATTTCCAAAAATGCACCCATTGTGCATGTCGATGATAATATAAAACAGCCATAATATCTGCAGCGCATAACAATGGCAAAACCACACCAGTAGAGGCTTTTCCGCCAAATACAATAGCCATGATGGTTACGTTCATCATGTCAATTCCTTTAAGGCCAGCTTTAGAAAGACCAATAATAAAAGCAGCGAGCAAAATTAAAATCCAATAAATAAATGAAGCAGAGAGTAGCATGTGTGTGGGTTATAGCACAAACAAGGGATTAGCTCCCTTGTTTGCGTACATATTTGGTAAGAATAACAATAGTTTGTCCTTCAATTTTACCTTCAATTTGTTCGGTATTGCCTTCTACTAAACGGATGTTTTTTACAATAGTCCCCATTTTAGCACTGAGGCTAGAACCTTTCACATCCAACGATTTTGTTAATACAATCGAATCGCCTTGCGCCAAAATAGTGCCATTGGCATCTTTGTGTAAGTCTACACTACTATCATTGTCGTGATCGCCAGTTGATTTAGCCCAAGCTAGTTTGTTGTCGTCTAAATAAAGCATGTCTAACAAATCAGCGGCCCAGCTTTCTGCTTTTAGTCTATTTAGCATTCGCCAAGCAACCACTTGTACGCCAGTTGTTTCACTCCACATAGATTCGTTTAAACACTTCCAATGTTCTTGGTTAAGTTCTGCTTTTTTATCAATTTGAGCTAAGCAAGTGTTACAAACCATAATACAGTTGTCTGCATTTGTTTGGTCTTGAGGAGGTACTTCATAAACCTGTAAAGCATCGGTAGCGCCACATAGTTCGCATTTGTTTTCGCTCCTATTGAGCAACAATTCGGGTAGTTTCATGGAATAAATTAGTGGCTTTTAAATAGAACCTTAGTCTTTATGAGCTGGTTCTTTGTCTTTTTCTTTCATTCCTTCTTCTAATTCTTTCTTTACATTTTCTTTCGCATCATTAAATTCTCTAATGCCTTTACCAATGCCTTTCATGAATTCTGGAATTTTTCTACCACCAAAAAGTACTAGAACTACCACTGCAATTAGTAAAATCTCTTGAAATCCTAAGTTTCCCATTTTTAATTATTTTAGATTTTAAAGGTAGGTAAATGCCCAATTAGAATCAGCAAAGCTTTTTAGTGTAGTAGTTTTATGACACGAATGAACGATTTTACTACATATAATATGGATTATTAAGGCTTTATTTGTTACAACATATTGCTGTTATTTTAAATATAGACAAAACAAGTAACAGGAATACCAATAATTACCAACGAATTTATCCCCTATATGCAAGTATTTTTTTCTATAATCAATAGCCTTTGTGTGGTTTTTGGTTTACTGGCCTTTTTTATTTTAGGCTTTGGGAAAAGACATATTTTCTCATTTCGAATTCTTGCCGTTACCTTACTTGTAGAAATATTATGGTCTTTCATTTCACTTTTATTGTCGAATCATTTATTTGAGAAATTCCCCCATCTATACAGACTTTTTGCTCCTACCATATATTTACTAGGACCAAGTTTTTATTTATTTTTTCGAACCTTATTTTACAACGAAACCAAATTTCGAAAATGGGATTGGTTACATGCACTTCCTTTTTTATTGCATACCATAGAACTAATGCCTTTTTATTTTAGTCCAGTATCCGAAAAATTAATTGAAATCAGTAAAATTGATTGGAACACAATGAGTCAATTAATTGAATCAAAAGAAGGTTTTCTAGTAGCCATATGGCATAGTAGGCTTAAGGGATTAAGCATTTTTATTTACACTATACTCTCTCTTCATATATACATAAAGTTTAAAAATATTTCTTTTGATTCCGTTATTGAAAAAAATAAATCAATTTTAAAATTTGCGTATTTGTTTCTAACAATAATTAGTTTATCGCAATTAGGATTACTTATTCCTATGTTTTCTTTAACATTCTTTCCACTTGCGCCAATTTTTCCATTCTATGCACTACAGTATTCTAATACAATTACTTTATCTTTTTTAGTAGTGTATTTGTTTTTTAACCCTAGCATTTTATACGGAATAAATTTCACCAATGTAGGGATGGGTAAAACAATGGAATCGCTCGAAGATGATCTTAGGTTAAACGAAGCGAAATTGCGCGCTTATTTAGTAAGCGAAACTGAAATGTTGGTTTTTGTTAATCAAGAATTTAAAGTTATTCAATTCAATCATTTAGCAGAGAAAACAATTCGCCAGTCATTTATGCGTCAAATTCAAATAGGCGAAGACTATAGAACGTATTTACACGAAAAAAGAGAGCAAAAATTTATTACGAATTTTAATAAAGCACTAAATGGTGAAAGTTGTGGCTATGAAATTGAATTAAGTTTAAATGGACATGATGTAAAAAAATGGCATAAAATCGATTTCATTCCGGTTTATAATGAAACAAATGAAATAACTGGAATTACTATTTCAACTATTAACATTAATGCTGCAAAAGAGATGGAAGCCAAAAACAAGCAGTATGCTAAACAGATAGAAGAAATATCTTGGCGAGAAACAAATTTATTAGGCGCGCCAATTACCAACTTAATGAAGATTACAAAATTATTAAATAAGTCAGAAGCCGATGTGAGTATCGACGATAAAAAAGCATTGTTAGTTTTAATTGAGAGAGAAGTTGAAAGATTAGATGCACAGATAAAAGAAATTGTTGATAGTTCAAGTACCAATAACTAACTACCCATGGAACCCCTACTTACCCTAATAAATTTACTTACAGTTGTTTTTGGAATTTTCGTATGTGGCATACTGGTTTTAAATAGGGGCAAGCTTTTGCCATTTAAAATTTTAGCAGTTTGGATTTTTATACAAGTAGGTTGGTCATTAAATAATTTTCTGTTTGCCTTAGATTTATTTAAATATGTGCCACACCTTTTTCGGGTTTCAACATTACTAGTATATTTAATTGGGCCAGCGTGTTATTTGTTTTTTAGAACAATACTTTTTCATGAAAATAAATTTAGAAAATGGGATTGGTTGTTTGCCCTTCCTTTTTTACTACATTTTTTGGAATTAATTCCCTTTTTTATCAGTTCTGGTGCTCAAAAATTGCTGTTAATCAAACAAATTGATTATAGAACTATGTCGCATATAAGAGACATGCAAGAGGGCTTAATAGCCGCAAAATGGCATTCTTTATTTAAATTAATTCATACCACAGTTTATTTAATATTATCAATAAACTTGTATGTAAAATTCAATAAAAAAGCATTTAAATCTGTCATTAAAAACAATACAGAATTACTTGCTTTTATCAAAGGGGCAATATACATTAGTACTCTTTGTGTAGGGTTCTCAATTTTAGCTGTTTGTTTATATAAAACAACACCATTATTGGCATTTTACAGTTTACACTTATCAAATTCAATGTTCCTTTTTTATTTATTAGGCTATTTATTTTATCATCCGTCTATATTATTTGGCTTAAACTTTAACCAAGTTGGTTTTAATAGTGCTATCGATTCACTTGAAAAAGAGCTTAAATTAAACGAGGCAAAACTACGCTCATCATTAGTAAGTGAAACAGAGATGTTAATTTTTGTTGACAAAGATTTTAAAATCATTCATTTTAATCAATTAGCCGAAAAATCAATTCGCGAAAACTTTATGCGTCAAATTAAAGTTGGCGAAGACTATAGAACCTATTTGCACGATCAAAGAGAGCCTTTATTTTTTGTAGATTTCAAAAAAGCTTTAAGTGGCCAACGTTGTGGGTATGAGATTGAATTGAGCATGAATGGGCATGATCAAGCAAAATGGTTTCAAATTGAGTTTATACCTATTACTAATAATTTGAATGAAGTAACTGGCGTGAATATATGCTCAATTAATATTCATGACAAAAAGGAATCAGAGAATAAAAATAAAAATTACGTAAAACAATTACAAGATATCACCTGGCGCGAATCGCATTTATTACGCGCACCAATTTCTAATTTATTAGGCATAACAAAATTATTAAATAAGCCAGAATCTTCTGTTAGTGAAGAAGAAAAAAAAGCTTTGTTACAAATAATTGAAAGGGAGGTATTGAAACTAGATGTAGAATTAAAAGATATTGTAAATAGCGCTACCAATAATATATAAAATTATTGTTCATGAATTATTTTGTACTAGTCATTTCGGTGTTTATAATTCTTATTGGCTTTTTAGCATCTGTAACGCTAATATTAGGGAAAAATAGATCATTTTCTTTTAGCCTTTTAGGGGTATGGATGTTATGCTTAATTGCACTTTTAGTTTATACTAATTTAGTTGGAAATGCTACTATTGAATATTCAAGTATTTTGCTATTTCGAATTCCTTCTTTAGTTATGTATTTAGTGCCTCCTATAAGTTTTGTTTTTTTTAGAAGCTTATTAAATAATGAAACAAAATTTAAACGATGGGATTGGTTGCATCTATTGCCATTTTTATTCCATGTTATTGAGTTAACACCATTTTTTTTAAATGGACGTACCATAAACCCTAATGAATTCGATATTGTTACAAAAGCATATACACTTTCCTTAGTGTCAGAAGGTTTATTGCCAAAGCATGAACATGTTATATTGAAATTTTTAAGTATGGTTATTTATGCAATATTTTCAGTGCGCTTATATTTTAAATTTAAAAATCAACATAAAAAAGAAACGCTAGCGCAAAATATAATGGTAACTAAATTTGTAAGGAATCTTTTAATAATGAAGGTTATAAATGTTTTACTAATTGTTATTTCTATTCTTTTTTTATTGCTTTCAAAAAATAGTAAGGCACTTAGTATAATTGAGTATATGAATGGCTTTATGCTTGTTTATATTACTAGTTATCTATATTATCATCCAGTAATTTTATACGGGCTAAAAAATTCAATGTCAGACAATTTGATTGTATCCAAAATTGAATTGATTTCAAAAAAATTACAATCATCACTTTTTAGTGCTACAGAATCCATTTTATTTTTAGACCCTAATTTTACAGTATTGCATTTTAATATATTGGCAGGCCACCAATTTCAAGCAAAATTTCAAAAAACATTGAATATTGGAGTTGATTACAGACAATATTTGCTTGATTCCAATGCAGATTTGTTTAAAGAAAATTTCCAGAAGGCTATTAATGGCAATCAAACATCTATTAGTATTGAAAATAGTATAATTGGTTCAAGTGAAAAAAACTGGATACAACTAAGTTTTATACCCGTCTATGATGAGGCTAAAAATTTACTAGGTATTTCAGTGGTATCAATTGACATACAAGAAACCAAATTGGCCGAGGAAGACAATTCTGAATATGCATTAAAGCTCAAAGAAATAACCTGGCGCCAGTCTCATCTAATACGTGCCCCAATAGCTAACCTTTTGGGAATCACTAAGTTGCTTAATAAGCCAAATTCTACAATTGACGAAGCCGAAAAACTATTGTTAATTTCGCAGGTTGAAAAAGAAGTAAAAAGGCTAAACGATGAAATAAATGGTCTTTTTAGCCAGCCAAAAAGCAACTAATTTTTTATTAGCACTAAAAAATTCTTAAGCGCCATAAAACAATATATTTGGGGCATGAATTTTATTGATATAGCAATAGCTAGTGGCGTTTTTATTTTCATCCTCTTCGCTTTTCACCTTCTAACTTTAAATAAGGGTAATTCCTTACTTAATAAACTATTTGCATTCTTTCTATTAAGCAGAGGCATACAAAATATATTCATTCTCATTTTAGAACATAACAAAGAATTCCCTTTTAATTTTATCAGTTATCTTTTTCCGCTTTTGATGGTTACAACTCCAAGTGTGATTTATATATATGTACGTAGTAGTTTAAACGATGCAACAACACTTTACAAAAAAGATTTAATACATCTTATTCCAAGTGTTATTTTAATTACAGGCATCATTTTTATGAAGCAAAATGTAAATCATGGAAATTTCTTTTATTCATTGCATCAATCAATTGATTTAAATAATTCAAATGAATTAAAACGAGTTTTTATTTTATTTGGATTTAGGCTAGTGTTGAATATTTTTTATATTATTCTTTCTTGGAATTTAATTACAAAGGCAATTACTAATAAATTACAAACATTAAATCTACTCATAAAAAACTGGCTTATTTTTTTGGTAAGTACATTAACCATCTTCTTTACGGTCCATGTTTTATTTACAATTTATATTCTTATCAATCATCTGTCACCCTTCAGCCTTTTTGAAAATATTTACTTAGTAACGCTAATTAGTCTTGTAATGTTTTCTTTAATTTTCTACATTATTAAACAGCCTATAATTTTATATGGTCATTTGGTAGTTTTAGAAAACTCCAAAATAGCGCCAATAGTTAATGAACAAATAGCACCGGCTTCAATTGTTTTAGAGCTAAATACACCTAACTCATTATTAACAGATGAACAGATTGCTGTTTATATGAGTAAGTTTCAAGCTTTTATTGCATCAAATAAACCCTATCTAGATACTGAATTAACGATTGCTAAGTTTGCCTCAGACATTGAGATACCCTTGCACCATTGCTCCTACTTTTTAAATACGGTATTGCATTTGTCATTTAGAGACTATGTGAATCAATTTCGGATAAACTATTTTATAAACGAGTATCCAAATAAAGTGGCCACCATGACTATTGAGTCTATGGCCGAACAAGCAGGTTTTAAAAATCGCTCTACATTTAATATTGCCTTTAAAAAAGAAACCGGTTTAACGCCATCTGAATACTTCTCTAAAACACCTACTGTTTATATTTAAGTCTAGTTTTCTTAGGTAATTTTCATTTTCACAGCGTAATTTTTAATTATTTACCAAAAACATGTACGATTTTCTAAAATCATACATGTTTTGCAGGTTATTTTTTTAGTAAATAATTCTAGTAGTTTACTTTTGATTTATAACCACCCCGGTTGTTTAAATGAAACCCTAATTTCTAATAAACAATAAAAATGGATCAACTACAAGTTTTGCTTATTGAAGACAACGAAGGCGATATTTACCTTTTCAAGGAAGCCCTAGAAAGTTGGAATATGGTAAACCCATTGCAAATTGCTAGAAATGGTCAAGAGGCCATGAGTTATTTCAATAAATTAGAAACCAATCAATTATCCTCAAAGCCCGACTTAATATTTTTAGACATCAACCTGCCTTTTATAAACGGGATTGATTTGCTGAAGTATATTAAATTCCACCAGCAGTTTAAGAATATTCCAATTGTTATGCTTACCTCATGTGATGTAGAATTTGAAATCAATGAAACCTTTAAGCATTATGCCTGCCATTATATTGTAAAACCGTTAAATGGCACTGATTTTTCTAATGACATTGCGCAAGTGCTTTCAAAATGGAAACAAATTGCCGACTTGCCAAATATTAACCCAATGAACTTGGTATATCATGCATAAGTTCTTTTAAAACAAGGCATAGTTCATACATTATTCAGCGATTCAATATTTTTTTATACTTTACTGAGCATTCTAATAACTCAGTATGAATAAACGATATGCTTGGTTTACAGCGGTATTGGTTAATCTTTTGTTGGTTTCAGCAATAAATAGCCAATCTAAAATCACTGTATTTACATCCGGAACCGAGGGCTATCAATCATTTAGAATTCCAGCCATTGTTAGTTTTCAAAAAACATTACTTGCTTTTGCCGAAGGCAGGGTAAAAGGTGCTGCAGATTTTGGAGATATTAATATTGTGCTTAAAAAGAGTACAGACAATGGAAAAACTTGGTCTGACTTATCGGTTGTAGCATCAAATGGTCATTTACAAGCGGGCAATCCAGCTCCAGTTGTAGACCTTACAGATCCTAATTATCCTAATGGGAGAATCTTTTTATTTTATAATACCGGCAATCAGTCCGAAGGCGATATTAGAAAAGGTAAGGGCTTGCGCGAGGTTTGGTACAAGACTTCTATAGATGCTGGAAATACTTGGTCTGATTCTGTAAACATCACATTACAAGTACATCGACCCAATCAACCAGCCTCTAACCCTGTGTATCATTTCAGTGAAGACTGGAGAAGTTATGCCAATACACCTGGTCATGCCATGCAGTTTGATGAAGGAAAATATAAAGGACGCATTTTTGTAGCAGCCAATCATTC
>JBAXPJ010000027.1:0-35461 GCA_037132335.1 Sediminibacterium sp.
GCAAAATAAGCGGATTTTTCAGGATTTATGAAACTTAATTTAATATAGAGCTGAATTGCCTTGTCAACCTGCCCTTGTTTTTGGAATATTTCAGCCATTGTTTCTGTAACAATTTCCTTTTGTTCGTTAGAAGTTTTGGCTATTAAAACCACCGCTTCCTCTAAATCCTGCCTTGTTTCTAGGTCAACATCGGTTGGATTGTCTGTTTTCATGTATTTAAGCCAGTCTGTGAACCTTCGGAGCTGTGTGGTTAACTTATCTTGTGGAATTTGAGAAAGGTCTATTTTAATGCCCTGAGAGGCAAAATAATCGGTGGTATGCAATGGTTCTCTAGTAATCTCTAATTTGGCCTCTTCCGAAATAGGCTTTTTAAAATCTGCTAATTGCTCTGAAAGGAGGTTGGCTATTTTGGTATTACTTTCTGCAGTTGCAGCGGCTTCTTCGTAAGGATGGTTAATACGCTTTAATAAGTCAACCACCGATTCAACCGTAGGGATTTGAATGTCATTAGCCGTTTCAAAACTAGGAGTTTCAATTACTGCAACTGATTCATTGGTATCGATGGCTAAATCTGTTGCTGATGCAATTTCTAAATTACTAATCGGTGGATTAGCTGAAATCTCTGCATCAATTTGGGCTTCTACCTTATTTTGACTACTAAAATCAGATAATAAGTAGTGCACCCAATATGGGTTGCTAAAGTAAAAATTGGTTTTTTGCGCTTGCGTATTAAATGTAATTGCGTTCGTTTCTTTCAATTTGGCAGATAACAACAACTGTATGGGCGCGAAATAAGGATACTCGTTGGCTAATTCCAACAAACTATCTTCTTTTATGCTACCAAGGTTGGCGGTTCCGGTTAAATGAACCAAAGCTTTCTCCTGAATTGAACTCATATGAATAAATGTACGAATAGATGTATTACCAGTTCGAAAATATATGGTTAAAAATTTCGTCGGTTAGGTTTCTAACCAATTCGTCTAATAATTGTCCTTCTGCTTGTTGTAAAGATAAATTGGCAGAGAAGTCGGCACTTCTGCTAACATCAAATTCCTCTGTTTTATTTTCTAATGTTTTCTTAAGCACCACATGCACCCCAACAGTTAAACGATTGGTAGTTGCTTGTTGAGCACTTACACCAACTGTTTGTGAGCCACTATAACTTGTAACAGTAGCCAATATTTGATAATGGGCATCGTCGCTATTGGTTTTGGTTAACTTGGTAGAATTGGTCACTTTTTGTTGCAGCTTATCATACAACTTAGGGCTCAATTGCGGGTTCACATAACTGGCTTTGTTTTCAATGAAGAAAACTTTAATGGTTTTAATTTTTGTATAATCAATTGACACATCATTCAGGGTATAAATACCACAACTAGACAATCCTAATAAAATTATTAGTAAGAGTGAAAAATGTGTTTTTGAGAATAGTTTTATTTTTTGCAGCATAGCTGTTGGTGCTTTTGTTTTTGAAATTACTATTAAACAATTAATCATTCATCAATATCGTATTCTTTTAGCTTTCTATACAATGTTCTTTCACTGATACCTAAATCTAAAGAAGCGTCTCTGCGTTTGCCTTTGTGTTTTTTTAATGCTTTTACAATTAGCTCCTTTTCTTTATCCATGATATTTAAAGATTCTTCAATTTCTTCATGGTGTTGAATACGCTCTTCACTCAAAATCATTGGTTGAGAATGGTGTTGCTGAGGACTGATAAAATTAGGCTGATGATTTGATTGATTAATAGCCGGTGGGTTGTTTGCCATATTATTGGTCAATTCGCCAGATGGTTGAAAATCATCCATTAAAGAGTCTCTAGTAAATTTGGCTGCAGTATTTGCTAGAGCAGGGTTTTGTAAGATTTCAAAAAACATTTTCTTTAATTCTGTTACATCTTTTTTCATATCAAAAAAAAGTTTGTACAAAATTTCTCTTTCATTACTAAACTCATTAGAACTAGCCGCATTGGCTAAAACAGGTAATCTGTTTTTATTTTTTTCAGGCAAGAATTTTAATAACTCTATAGCATTAATTTGAGGATTGGTACTTAATACAGAAATCTGTTCTGCAATATTTTTTAACTCTCTCACATTGCCTTGCCATCCATAATTAACTAAAAGTTGTTTGGCTTCATCGTCTAATTGTACTGGAACCGTTTTATATCGTTCAGAAAAATCTACTACAAATTTTCTGAATAATAATTGAATATCTTCTTTACGATCTCTTAGCGATGGCACTCTAATAGGCACAGTACTTAAACGATAATATAAGTCTTCTCTAAAGCGTCCTTTTTGTGTAAATTCTAATAATTCACGATTGGTTGCAGCAATAACACGAACATCGGTTTTTTGTACTTTTGAGGAACCCACTCTAATGAACTCTCCGGTTTCTAAAACCCTCAGTAGTCTTGCTTGTGTGCCCAATGGCATTTCACCTATTTCATCTAAAAAAATAGTGCCACCACTTACTGTTTCAAAATACCCTTTTCTACTATCAATCGCACCGGTAAAAGATCCTTTTTCATGACCAAATAATTCAGAATCGATGGTGCCTTCTGGAATGGCACCACAGTTTACAGCAATAAAAGGATTGTGTTTTCTGCTAGATATTGCATGTATTATTTGCGAAAAAACTTCTTTACCAACGCCGCTTTCTCCAACAATTAATACGGTTAAATCGGTAGCAGCTACTTGCACTGCTGTATTAAGTGCATAGTTAAGTGCAGGTGCATTTCCAATGATGCCAAATCTGTTCTTGATTGATTGAAGATCCATTCGTCTATTTTTAATATTGCGTATTGCTACACAAGAATAATATTGTTAGTCTTTTACATACTCACCTAAAAGCGTTCCCTTGGTACAAGCGTTTATTTTGACTTGTACATAATCGCCTTTTTTAATTGGAAAATTTTCTTTTGCAAAAACGGCTACTTTGTTTTGGTCGTTGCGGCCTTTCCAAAAATTGATATCTTTTTTACTTTCGCCATCCACTAAAATTGTAAAGGTTTTACCTACATCATTTTTATTGCTTTGTAAGGATAGTTGGTATTGTACTTCAACAATTTCTGCAAGTCGGCGTTTTTTAACTTCTTCAGGTATATCATCTTCATACCTTCTGGCAGCAAGGGTTCCGGGTCTTTCACTATAAAAATACATGTACCCGTAATCGTATTTACTGTACTGCATGATATCAATTGTTTCTTGGTGTTCTTCTTCTGTTTCGGTACAAAATCCTGCAATAATATCGGCACTGATTCCACAGTCTGGTATGAGTTCTCTTATCCTATCAATCTTTGCCATATACCATTCTCTGGTATATGTTCTATTCATTAATTGTAAGATCCTATTGTTGCCACTTTGAACTGGCAAATGAATATAGTTACAGATGTTCTCGTATTTAGCAATGGTATGCAATACTTCATCGGTAATATCTTTTGGATGTGAGGTGCTAAACCGTACACGCAAACTTGGGCTTATTAAAGCAATTTTTTCTAATAACAATGCAAAAGTGATGGTGCTATTATTTACTTCATCTATCCAATAATAACTATCTACATTTTGACCCAATAGCGTAATTTCTTTGTATCCCTTATTAAACAAGTCTTGCGCTTCTGCTACAATGGAATGGGCGTCTCTACTTCTTTCTCTGCCCCTTGTAAATGGTACTACACAAAAACTACACATATTATTGCATCCGCGCATAATAGAAACAAATGCAGATACCCCATTGCTATCTAATCGAATAGGAGAGATGTCGGCATAAGTTTCGTCTCTGCTTAGCAATACATTTACTGCTTTCTGTCCTGTTTCTGATTCTAAAATTAAAGCGGGAAGGCTTCTATACGCATCGGGTCCTACTACTAAATCAACCAATTTTTCTTCTTCTAATAATTGTGATTTAAGTCTTTCAGCCATACAACCTAATACACCCACTAAGCGGCCAGATTTACTTTCTTTGGCTTTTCTAAATTCAGTAAGTCTTTTGCGAATGGTGAGTTCGGCTTTTTCTCTGATAGAGCAAGTATTTACTAAAATTAAATCGGCTTCTTCAAAATGTTTTGTAGCGCCATAGCCGCTTTCTTGTAAAATAGACGCCACCACTTCGCTGTCGGCAAAATTCATTGCACAACCATAGCTCTCGATATAGAATTTTTTATTTGTAACACGATTGGGTGTAAAAGATGGATTTTCAAACACATCTCCATTGTGCTCGTAAGGATTTTTTGTGCTTCCTAATGTTTCAATTGCTGTTGCTTTATCGTCTATCATTGTCTTTATATCACTTCGCTTTTATAGGTAATTGACTAGTCACTGGTTGTTTTTTGTAATGAAACAAGCAAACTAGCTAGCCTTTTATGAATGCAAATTTAGTTGTTTTAAATCAATTTTAGTGTCATTTTGTCACATTTCAGACTGATTTAACACTCAAAATGAAAAAAAACTAATACCCATTTATACTAGGTATGTTAATGGGGCTATTTTAATTAATTGCTTTTGCACATTTTTAATAATGGTATAATAACCTACTATTTTTGCGGAGTTAATAATTAGTTGGCATGAAGCAAATAGTTTTTATTTTCTTACTTTTTATTGGAGTTGAACTTAATGCCCAAGATTTGCTGGTAAATAAAATACGAGCCGAAACGGCCAGGACAATAAAGAAAGAAGTAGATACTAGTCACTGGCAATGGAAAAGTGGTGGATTATTTAGTTTCACATTGTCGCAGGGGTCATTGAGCAATTGGGCTTCTGGGGGAGATAATTTTTCATTAGCAGCCAATAGTTATTTAAATTATTTTTTCTTTTACAAACATGGTCGCCAAAATTGGGACAATAATGTTGATTTGAATTTGGGTTATGTCAATACAACTAGTTCTGGTGGAAGAAAAAATGACGATAGAATGGACTATTTGAGTAAATGGGGTTACAAGATTGATTTTACTGGTAGAACCTATTTAACGGGTTTGTTTAATTTCCGTTCGCAGTTTTTTGATGGATATAATTATGGAGTTAAGCCTGCAGATTTATCTTCTTCATTTTTGTCTCCTGCTTATATAGTTACTTCAATAGGGCTTGATTTTAAGCATAGTGATCGCTTCTCTTTATTCTTGAGTCCTATTACTTCTAGATGGACCTTAATTGCTAACAATGCATTGTCACAAAAAGGATTGTATGGTTTGCCAAAAGGCAGCCACTCTTTAAATGAATTTGGTGCTTTTGCAACTATTAATTTTTTTACAAAAATTGGGCAAAATATAGGGTATAAAGGAAGGCTCGATTTGTTCTCGAATTATGCGTTAGATCCACAAAATATTGATGTATTTATGACTAATCAATTTAGTTTTAAAATCAATAAAAACTTCTCTGCAACTTATAGTTTAGATTTTATTTATGACGACAATGTGCGTCTATTTGGAGATGACCATAATGCGCCAGGCTTACAATTAAAAAGTTTAATTGGAATAGGATTTTTAAAGCCACTTAATTTGCGCAAAAGAATGTAGAATGCTATTCTGCATTGACTTCTAGTAAATGTTTGATTTTATTTGCTTGGTGAATAAGGTCTTGGTAGTCTGAACTAATAATGGTTACATGCCCCATTTTTCTACCTGGTTTGGTTTGTGTTTTTCCATAGAGGTGTACAAAAACATGATCCATACTTAATACTTCTTCTAAACCTTTATAAATAGCTTTTCCATTTTGGTTTGGGGCGCCTAGTAAATTCACTATAGCAGATGGCATAATAGGATCTGTATTACCCAATGGATAATTTAGTATAATTCGCCACAACATATCATATTGGCTACAGTAATTTGCTTCAATGGTATGGTGTCCACTATTGTGTACCCTTGGTGCGGTTTCGTTTACCCATACATTTCCTTGGGCATCTACAAATAACTCTACTGCAAATAAACCAGGGCTATTTAATGATTTAGCTACTTTTAGCGCAATGGCTTCTGCTTTCCACAAAATATTTTCGGGTAAACGTGCAGGAGAAAGCTGGTAATCTAGTAGGTTCAATTGTTGGTTCACTAGCATTTCTGCTGCTGGATAAATAGCCGTTTCTCCTTTATTGTTAACCGCAATAATTAAAGCAATCTCTTTTTGAATATCTACCATTTTTTCAAGTACCGAAGGTGCATCGAAACCTTTGGGTATATCTGCTGCTTCAATCAGAACCTGAACGCCTTTTCCATCGTAACCACCTTCGCCAATTTTATGCACAGCGGGTAAAAAGTCTTTTTGTGCAGTTAATTCTTCTAAAGAATTGGTTATTAAAAAGTTAGGAGATGGTATTTCGTTATTTTTATAAAATTCTTTTTGGGTGATTTTGTTTTTGATAATGCGTATTGCAGCTGGATTGGGGTAAATTTTAACTCCTTCTGAAGCTAGTTTCTCAAGGGCTTCAATATTTACAGCTTCTATTTCAATGGTTAATGCATCTAAATTTTTACCAAATTCATAGACGGTATTAAAATCTTTAATATCCCCCTTACTAAAATGGTGGCATAGATGTGCTGCTGGACAATTTGGGTCGTTTTCTAGTACAAAAGTCTCTACTGTGTAGTTGGCTGCGGCCTGCAATAGCATTCTTCCTAGTTGACCTCCTCCTAAAATACCTACTTTCATGTAACAATTTGAGCCGCTAAGATAACTATCCTATTTAAATATTTAATGAATCGCTACTTTTGATTATATGAATCGATTGGTATTTTTTTTATTGGGTTTAATTATTGCAGCAGTTACGTTTGCTCAAAAGCCTTTTATTGAAAATCAAAAAAGTTTTCCTAGGGTGCAAACTGCCTTGTCTAGCAAAAATGAAATATTAAAAAAAGAATATGAGGATAAGCATTTACAATGGCCTCCCAAACAAATTTATTTAAGAAGTTTTAAATACGATAGTAAACTAGAAGTTTGGGCCAGAAATACTATAGCGGATACTTTTAGCTTATTTAAAACATATAAAGTTTGTGCATTGTCGGGAAGTATTGGGCCTAAGCGTGTTGTTGGAGACTATCAGGTACCAGAAGGGTTTTATTTTGTGAATGAATTTAATCCTAAAAGTAATTACCACTTGTCTTTGGGTTTAAACTATCCAAATGTTTCAGATCAAAAGCTAAGTGATCCAACAATGCCAGGGAATAATATTTTTATACATGGAAGTTGTGTAACCCAAGGTTGTATTCCATTACAAGACGAACAAATTGAAGAACTATACTTGATAGCTGCCTATGCAAAATCTGCTGGACAAGATTTTATACCTGTACATATTTTTCCCATAAATTATAGTATAGAAAAAAGCAAAGATTATTTAATAAAAAATTCAACTACCAATCTGGTTTATCAGCAGTTTTCTAACAAACTAAAAATGGTGTTTGATTTTTTTGAGCAGTATAAAAAACTACCTGTTATAGCCATCAATAAAGAAGGCGGCTATGAGTTATACTAATTAGAATTAAAAACAGTATTGAAAATAAGGGTAGCATCTGTTGCAGCAGCTCTTCCAAAAATGGTACTCTCGTTATCGTCAGTGGCGCCGATATTGCTCTGCGTAACAATCATGCTAGTACTTAGTCGGTTTGAAATTAGTGTTCGAATTTTTTCGGTTGTTATCGCCCAGTTTATTTGTGCATTGGTGAATTGATTATCAGTTCTAATAAGGTCTCTTGCATCTACCCAAACATTTTGAACACCTGCTTCGTTTAAATAATAACTAATAATACAACTACTTAATAATTCTCCTAAACATAAAATTTGATCGGAGTAGTAGTTAAATTTTCTTACAGGATTGTCGTGTAATAGCCATTCAATTTCAGTAAAAAAATCTGCTAAATGTTGTATACAATTTTCATTTTCTTTATTCATTAACTGATTGCAAAGCGTGTAATGGTGGTCTTTTACTTGTTGAAATAATACAAGGGCTGCTTCTTTTTTTTGTTCAAAAAATAGTTCGCTGATCTGTTCTAATTGTTGGTTGGTCTTTTCTGTAGCACTTACCACTAATACTAATTCGGTTGATTGACCTGCCAATAAATTAGCAGGTATTTTTTTTATTTCCGCTAAACTATTTATTTGGTTTGATGCTAAGGCCAATGATTGCATGTGCTGAAATATTGATATGATTTGAAATTCAATTGCAAATATAAGTCAGTTAACTAAAGGATAATTCTAATAAATAGTAGTTGATATACTTGCGGGTATTATCTTTATATAAATAGATAAAGTACATGATAATCAATCGGAATATATTAACCTTAGATGAATTTACGATTCAGCAGCTGCGCCAAATTCCAAACGCTACAGGTGAACTGAGTTCCTTGTTGCGTGATATTGGCTTAGCAGCAAAACGCATCAATGTAGAGGTAAATAAAGCCGGTTTGGTAGATATTTTGGGCGATGCGGGCAGTGTGAATGTTCAAGGAGAAGACGTAAAGAAATTAGATTTATTTGCCAATACCCAAATGGTAGGTGTTTTAAAACATGGAATTAGTTGTGCGGGTGTTGGTAGTGAAGAGTTAGATGATTTTGTTGTTTTTGACGACGAGATTAGTAATAATAGTAAGTATGTAGTGTTAATGGATCCTTTAGACGGAAGTGGCAATATTGATGTGAATGTATCGATAGGCACTATTTTTAGTGTATACAGAAGGGTAAGTGAAAAAGGCACACCATGCACCGAAGCTGATTTTTTGCAAGCTGGTGTGCGTCAAGTAGCGGCCGGATATATCATTTATGGGTCTAGTACCATGATGGTGTATGCAACTCGAAGGGGAGTGAATGGTTTTACACTCGATCCTTCAATTGGCGAATTTTCTTTAAGCCATCCCAATATACAATGTCCGCCATCAGGAAAATTTTATTCAGTAAACCATGGTAATTTCTTTCAGTTTTCTGATAATGTTCGCAAATACATTAATGTTTGTCAACAAAAAACAGTAGAAACTGGTGGCCCATATTCACAGCGCTATATTGGTAGCATGGTGGCTGATTTACATAGGAACTTAATTAAGGGAGGCATTTTTATGTATCCTACCACCAAAGAAAAGCCCGAAGGGAAACTGCGATTATTATACGAAGCCAATCCATTTGCTTTTATTGTTGAAGTGGCTGGAGGTAAGGCAACCAATGGTAAACAACGGATTTTAGACATTGTGCCTACCGAAATACACCAAAGGACATCACTTTTTATTGGTAGTAAAAATATGATGGAAGAATTAGAGTCATACTTAGATGAAGATCTTTAATTTTGTACTGTTAAAGATTAGACTGAATTTTATATAAGATTGAAGCTGCCATAAAAATGTATTTCAGACACGCAATTAGCAAAATTTTTATTGTATTATTTTTTTTACTAATTGGGCAATTGCTATTTGCACAACCTACTACGCTTGAGTCTCAGCAATATTATGAAGGACCTAATGGAATTTCTTATGTTCCTGTATTAACAAAGCCTGCACTAATTTATAAAGGAAAATTATACACTGGTAAAAAGCAATTAGATTATTTCATAGATCAATTAAAAGATCCTAGAAGTACCATTCTGTATAGTCAATATCGAGAGAATAGAACATGGGCAACTATATTAACGGTATTAGGTTCAGCCACTTCAATTGTTGGCTTATTAGGAACCAATGGTGAATATAAAATTAATTGGTATCTATTAGGTGGTGGCTTATTGCTAAATGGAACAGCTGGTGCTTTAAATAATATTGCTGCACAACAATTAAAAGCAATTGCTGTACAATCCAATAAAATGAACAATAGTTTAGGAATGATTCAGTCGCCAAATAATTTACTGATTCGCTTGCCTTTAAAAAATTAGTTATGCGTCAAACTATTATAACAGTTAAAGATCTTAAAAAAAATTACGGCGATTTTGAAGCTGTAAAAGGCATTAGCTTCAACGTATTAGAAGGAGAAATTTTTGGGTTGCTTGGGCCTAATGGTGCTGGAAAATCTACTACCTTAGAAGTCATTGAAACACTCCGAAGTAAAACAAGTGGTGAAGTAACTGTTGCAGGATTTGATTTAGATGCATCACCCAATGAAATAAAAAAAATCATTGGGGTGCAATTGCAAACTTCTGGTTTTTATCCAAGTTTAAATTTAACGGAACTCATTGAACTATTTGCTGGATTATATAACGAAACGATTGACCCACTTACTTTATTAGATACGGTTAATTTAAGAGACAAAGCAAAATCTAAATTCAAGGAATTGAGTGGCGGACAAAAGCAACGCTTTTCAATAGCCAGTTCTTTAATTAATAAACCTAGAATTATTTTTTTAGATGAACCCACAACGGGCTTAGATCCGCATGCCAGAAGGAACTTATGGGAATTGATAAAAAATATTCGCGCCCAAGGAACTACTGTAATAATTACCACACACTATATGGATGAAGCAGAAGTGCTTTGTGACAGGGTAGCTATTATTGATAGTGGAAAAATCATTGCACTTAACTCTCCCGATAAATTAATTGACGAATTGGTAGCAACCGGTTTTGAAAGACCAAAGGAAGTGAAGCAAGCAAATTTAGAAGACGTATTTATTCATTTAACGGGTCATGTTTTAAAAGCAGAATAATAATCATTTCATACAATTAAATAATTTAACTATGAGTACAGATTTAAAATATCCAATTGGTAGATTTACACCACAACCTTATTCTGCAGAACAAAAAAAAGCATGGATTTTAGACTTTCAATTTTTAGCAACTTCATTAGAAAGAGCAATCATTAATTTAGATGAAGCGCAGTTAAACACGCCATACAGAGAAGGTGGCTGGAATATAAAACAAGTGGTACATCATTTGGCAGATAGTCATATGAATGCTTATTGTAGAATAAAATTAGCTATTACAGAAGACAAGCCTACTATTAAAGTATATGATGAAAATGCATGGGCTGTGCTACCAGATAATGATATTGTGCCAATTAATGTGTCCATTACTTTATTGCATGCTTTGCATATTCGTTTTGTGGCTACTTTAAAAGAATTAACAGAAGAACAATTTCAAAGACTAGTTTTTCATCCAGGAAAAAATAGTGATATGAGCATTTGGACTTTAATGGGAATATATGCTTGGCACGGTAATCACCATGTGGCACATATTGCAAATTTGCGCGAAAGAAACAATTGGTAGATTAAAATTTATGGACTGGAAAGTATTAGAATCTAATTATGTATTTAAAGACCGTTGGTTTCAAGCGAGGGCCGATAAATGTATGATGCCCGACGGCAGAATCATGACACCTTATTATGTGTTGGAAATGCCAAGTTGGACCAATATGGTCATTATCACTAAAGAAGAAAAAATTGTATTGGTTCGCCAATATCGACACGGAAAAGGATCAACCACTTTGGAATTGCCAGGAGGTGTTTTAGAAATTGGTGAGTCGCCGCAAGACTCAGCCATTCGTGAAATGCAAGAAGAAACTGGATATGTATCTACTGAAATAGAATTCTTATACCAAGTGTCTCCAAACCCAGCACTGCACAATAATACAGCGTATTTTTTTCTAGCTAGAAATGCCGAGCCATTAGCTATTACACATTATGATGCTTTTGAAGATATAGTCATTGAAACCTATACGCAAGTTGAATTGAAGCAATTATTAATGGAAGGAAAACTACAGCATGGGGTTCAACTAGGTGCTATTTATCAAGCGATGATTCGATTGAATTGGATGAGTTGGTAAAATACTATAATTGTACTTCGCCAATTACAAATACACTGCCGCAAACTAAAATTAAATCATTGTTTTTTGCATGGTCTTTTGCAGATTGAATAGCCAAATTAACATCCGCATAACTCGTTCCGTGTAAATCGTATGCTGCTGCTTTTTCTAGCAATACATTTTGATCAAGTGCCCTAGGAATTTGTGCCTTGGTAAAATAGTATCGTGCATTTTTAGGAAGCAGCTTTAGCACTTTGTCAATTTCCTTGTCTTTTACCATGCCTATGATAATATGAACTTGTTCTTTTGTAACGAGTGCTAATTGTTCCACAATTTCTTTTATGCCATCTTCATTGTGGCCAACGTCTAACACCAGTAGTGGATGCTCTTGCACAATTTCCCAACGGCCGTGTAAGCCATTTATTTTTTTGGAATCTGCCAATGCTTTTTGAACAATGGGGTAGTCGATTTTCCAACCAAGTTCTTGTAATACCGCAACAGCGCTTAAAACTGTTAGTAGATTTTTTGTTTGATAATGCCCAGACAAATCTAATTGGTATTGCTGCCGTTGGTCGGTTGAATTTTCTGCGATAGTTACCTGTAACAAATGTCCATTGTTTTCAAAATCACTAACCCATCTTTGTGCAGATGCCCAGTGGATGGGTGCATTTAATTCCAATGCTTTGGCTTCAAAAATCGGTTTGCTTTCTGGAATGGTTTCGCCAATAACTACAGGTATATTTTGTTTAATAATTCCCGCTTTCTCTGCTGCAATTAATTCTAAACTATTGCCCAATAAATTCATATGATCCCAACCGATATTGGTAATGATACTTAATTCTGGAACAATGATATTGGTACTGTCTAATCTACCACCTAATCCTACTTCAATGATGGCAATATCAACTGATTGTTGTTCAAAATAATCAAATGCCATTGCCACTGTTATTTCAAAAAATGATGGCTCAATGGTTTCAATTAAAGGTTTAATACGACTGGTAAAATCCACCACAAAATCTTCTTCACAAACTTGTCCGTTTACTTTTATACGCTCTCTAAAATCTTTTAAATGTGGCGAAGTATATAAACCGGTTTTATAACCAGCAGTTTGTAGTATAGCTGCTAGCATATGGCTTGTAGAGCCTTTGCCATTGGTTCCTGCAACATGAATGGTTTTAAATTTTTGTTGCGGATTGCCAATGGCATCACACAAACGGATGGTATTAGTAAGGTCTTTTTTATAGGCAGATTCCCCTAATTTGCTAAACATGGGTAGCGCAGCAAATAAATAGTCTAGGGTTTGTTGGTAGTTCATTTTCAACACAAAATTATGCAGAATTAATTATCCTCGCAGTTTGAAACTAAAAACAAGTGTGCCGGTTTGTTCGGCATCATTACCCGCATTCAATTTGATTGTTTTTGCTTTTTTAATAGCAATATTTCTAATGGCTTGATTGTTGGTGGTAGTTCCTTTTGGATTAACAACTGCCGCAATAATATTTCCTGATTGGTCTACCGTAATATCTATAGCTACTTTTGCATTTTCATTAAAGTCATCTTCAAAACTAGGAAGCTTAGTAATTCTTCTACCATCAAGTCCACTTCTAATACTTACGCCATTACCTTCGCCTCCATTTCCACTGGCTGCATTGCCTTTGTAACTATCTGAATTAGGGTTGCCATTAGGATTTCCTTGATCGCCTTTACCGCCAGCATTACCTTGGTTATTTACAGCATTATAAGTATCTGCTCCATTGCCACTAGTGGTGGTACTGGTACCTCCTTTAAAAATTGCTTTTGGTTTTGGGGGAGTAGGTGTGGCAACAACTGGCGCAATAGGTTGTTTTGTAATTGGTTTAACTTTTTCTGTAATTTTCTCAACCGGTTTTGGTAAAGGCTTAGCAATTGGTTTGGCTTTAGTATTTACTGCTTCGTCTCCATTATCATCAGCCGTAATATTTTGTGTTGTAGGAACAGGTTTTACACTAGGGGGAGGGCTTGTAATTGGATCTTCAGCCACAGATGGATTTCCAGGTGATTGTGGTGCAATATCGCCCAAGCCTGTTTCGCTATTTCCTAAATTAACTTCAATACCTTCTCCTGCTGTAGGTATTGGAATTTGAGGGAGTGTCCATTTTAAAAAATAGAAAGCCAAAAACAAGAGTAAGCAAACCGCCAAGGTAATGGCAGATGCTTTCATATTTTTTTCTTGTTCAAAACTGGCTAGCATATATTATGAATTAGTAGTCAAATGTATTAGAATTTCCAGAAAACATCATAAGAAAACCGAATTAAGGTAGCCATTACTACTAGCAAAAAGAATACCCGAATAAATTTATTGCCACGAGCTAGTGCCATTTTAGCGCCTAAAATTCCGCCAAAAGCATTGCACAAAGCCATTGGTATGGCTATTTGCCAAATAATACTGCCTTTCAATAAAAACAAACTGATAGAGCCTAAATTGGTGGCTAAGTTAATGAGTTTTGCATGCGCTGAAGCATGTAAAAAATCGTATCCTAGAATACTAATAAAGGCCAATACTAAAAAACTACCAGCACCTGGCCCAATAAAACCATCGTAGAACCCAATGATTAAACTAATCAATATGGCGTATAAGAATTGTGTTTTATCGGAATGTGTTTTATGGTTGTGTTGGCCAAAATCTTTTTTGGTATAACTGTAAATGGCTACAAAAACCAATACCACTAAAATAATCGGTTTCATAAACTTGTTACTCATTTGCGAGAGTAATAATGAACCAGAAAATGCTGCTGCAAAAGCAATGGCACACATAATAGCCATGCGCGTCCAGTTAATCGACACTTGTTTAATGTATTGACGTGCTGCAAAAAAAGTACCGCTGAAAGAAGGGATTTTTAAAGATCCAATTACTGTTGATACAGGTAAATTGGGTAACATAATTAATGCAGCCGGAGTTTGTATAAGTCCGCCGCCACCAACAATTGCATCAACAAATCCTGCAAGGGTAGCAAATGCACACAATAAAATAATGGTGGTGGTTTCCATACAATTATTAAGGTCTATAAATGCGCAAAATCAGATGAAAAATCTCCTTTGATTCGCTCCATTGGTGGATTGAAATAACCAAACTGTAATTTTGGAAATTCTTCTTTAATTAATTCCATCATTTGTTTGATACCCATGATTTCGCCCGTTTCATAAACCCCAATTTTTCCCATATACCAATCTGGATCAATATTAAAATTGCGCCATTGAATCATGCTTAAATCGGTATAGGAAATTAGTTTGCGAAGTGCTTCGTATTCTGCAACACTATCGGTCATTCCTGGAAACACAAAATAATTGATGCTAGCCCATCCGCCAAAATCACGTACTGTTTTAATGCTTTCAATAATGTCTTCGAACTGATAATTATTTGGGCGATAATAGGGTTCATAAATTTCTTTACGTGCCGAATTGGTACTTACACGTATGCTGTCTAAACCCGCTTCACACAAGGATTTTACAGCTTTTGGCATTGAACCATTGGTATTAATATTGATGCTTCCGCGCTTGGTATGTTTTCTAATTTCTTTAATTGCTTCTTCTATTGTTTCCCACATTAACAGTGGTTCGCCTTCGCAGCCTTGACCAAAACTAACAATTGGAAAAGGAGCCGATATTAAATGCGGCACAGTAAATTCTACAATCTCTGCAGCTGTTGGTTTAAATGTTAAACGTTCTTGTGTAGATACAATTGTTTCTTCTGCTGGTTGAAATGAAATACATCCAATACAATTTGCATTACAAGCAGGAGAAGTTGGAATAGGACATTCCCATCTGCTTAGTGATAAATTTCTTGCAGCAGGGCAATGATAGGTAAGGCAACAGGTTTCCATTAAATGTTTTACCAATCTGTTATTGGGATAATTCTCTAATAGATTTTCAGTACCTGATTTAATTTTATATTCATCATATCCTATTGATTCTTGTCTAATATCGGGTTCAATTCTAACTGCTGTTACATAGAACTTTTGGTTCAACCATCCGGCAGCGGTATAACAAAATAACGGGAGTGTAGGAGCTTCTTCTAGGGTTTCAAAAGCCGCAATATATAAACCAGTATGTGCAGGAGGAATAAATGCAGCAACAGCCCAACCTTTATCGCACAAACGCATATCGCCAGTTACAACATCAATACCAATGCCTCTTCGGCCAGGTAATTCATATAAGTTTCCACCTTCTGGTAAGTCTATCCAATCTTCGGTTGGAATAGGGAGTGCGTCCCAACCGGCACGACCAGTGGCATACAAACTAGTGTCTTCAAAAATATTACCGTTACCGTCTGAATACAATAAATAGGGCGATTGGTCTATAATCATGCTTTGGCTATATAAATAAATGAGTAAGGCTTTAAAACAAACTGCAAGCTAGCTTATTGTGTGTAGCCTATTGCTGCAAAACTCGTTAAAATCTTGCTCATCTTGTGCAGTTGAGCAAGATTGTATTTCTTTTTGTAGGAGTTTGTTATTTTTAAAGTCGATGGTAATGATGCCATCTTTAATAATGATATTGTTAAAATCAGTCCAACTATATTGCTTTTTTGGAAAGGAATTAAATACAATTTCATCGTTGTCAAATGCAATTTCTTGTGGAAATTTTGCTTGCTTTTCTAAAATGGCAGCTACTAAAAATATGAAGCCAATCCATTGGCCATTTTGCACAAAGAACCAACCTAATCCAGCAAAGAATAAACCAATTCTAAAATAAACAATTTTGCCTTTTTTTTCTTGCCAAAAGCAGAAAGCCCACCAGGCAATAATGCCAATAATAGATATGATAATTTTTGGCTGTGCCAAACCTTGAAAATATACAAAAGTAAAAGCAGTCAAACTTAATAATAACATTAGTTTGCTAATCCAATTAATCGATTGATAACTTGGTCGCTTGAGTTCAATAACAAATTGATAGGTCTTATTCATCAAAGAATCTTTGGCTTATTTAATTGAATTTTTTACCATCAAATTACATAAGCGCCATAAGATTCTTGCACCAACATTACTATCCCATTCGGTATCACCCACGCCAACTTCTACAAGGTCAAAACCAATTAATTGTCTGCCAGATTCAATGAGTTTTTTTACGAGGTAAATAATTTCTTCCGATTCAAATCCACCTTGTACTGGCGTGCCTGTATTAGGGCATAGCTTTCTGTCTAATCCATCAATATCAAAACTGAGGTAAACCTTGTCTGGTAAGTGATTGA
The DNA here is from genome assembly GCA_037132335.1 of Sediminibacterium sp. GTDB lineage: Bacteria > Bacteroidota > Bacteroidia > Chitinophagales > Chitinophagaceae > Sediminibacterium. The sequence continues at coordinate 16,911 of JBAXPJ010000027.1, forward strand.
TGATTTCATCTGTAATAGATTTCCAGGTTTGTCCTTCAAATTGTTTTTCTTTAATTTCTTGGTCTAGGTATGTAATAATACGATAGTTGCTATTACTAATCATAGTCCATTCTTCATCGCAATAATCTCTAACACCCACTTGAACAAGTTTGTTAATACTTGGTATTTCTGTTAATGCATTATACATGCTTGATGCATGAGAATAGGTAAAGTATTCATAACTATTTCTAAGATCACAATGTGCATCAATTTGTAGTATACCAAAACTGCCATGTTTTTCTTGCAAGGCTTTCATGTAACCAAGAGATACACTATGGTCTCCTCCTAAAATTCCTACCAATTTTCCCTTGCTTAATAAATTACTTGTTTGCTCATAAACCCATTTATTTACAAAAGCACTGCCTTCGTTTATTTCTTTTAAACTTTTGGTCATGAACTTATTGTCTTCAACCTTTTCTCCTTTAGAAATATAGTCGATATATAATTCTGATTCTTTGCGTAAGTAATCACTTTTCATCAAGATTTTTTTGTCTACTTCACGCATGAAAAAACCTTGACGCCATCCATTAGGTACGTCTTTGTCGTATAAGTCTACTTGGGTACTTGATCGGTAAATATGTTCCGGAGCTCTAGAAGTTCCTGCACCATAACTAACTGTAACTTCCCATGGTACTGGTAGAATAACTAAAAGTGCTTCATCTTCTGTAAATGGAAGTCCAAAAATATTGTTATTGGGGTTGCCTACTGCGCTGGTATTAAATAAGGATAAATCAGACATGATAAACTTAATTGCTTGCTGAGTGTAAAATTACCCTCATTTTTTGATTTGCATATAAAATATTTAGAGTCAAGCAATTATTTAAAGCACTATTGTTAAAGGAATGCAGATTTAGGGTAAAACCTGATAAACATCAGTTGAGTTTGAACTAATTTGGGCTACTTTTGCTCTAGAATTATTAAATATGAAAATAACCCACATTATCATCTTAGTATTGATTGCTGCTTGTATTGTTGTGTTAATCAGCTATACTGGCGATTTAACCACTTACGAAACCATTTCTTCGGCCAAACAAAAAGAAGGAAAGTTTGTGAATTTGATTGCCAAAGTAGACAAACAACAGCCAATTGAATATGATGCAGTTAAAAATCCCAACTATTTAAGTTTTACTGCAAAAGATACCCTTGGTAACAGTATTAAAGTCATATACCACAACAATAAGCCTACCGATATGGAAAAAAGCGAGCGAATCGTTTTAAAAGGGAGGGTTCAGGGCGATCATTTTGAGTGCAAGGATATTTTATTAAAATGTCCTTCAAAATATAAAGACGATCCTAATTCAACACAAAAGTCTTTACAAGTATCTTCAAACTAATTTTTTACAAATTATTATTACATCATCCATTAGTCATTCTAACTTGATTACATGAATTATATAGGCGAACATTTACTTCCCGGACAGATTGGACATTTCTTAACCATTCTTGCGTTGATAGCTTCATTGATAGCTTCTATTGCCTATTTCAAGGCGAATAAAATAGTTGAACCCGTTGAAAGAAAAATCTGGATTGACTTTGCAAGAAAAGTGTTTTTTGTAGAAACACTTTCCGTGTTTGCCATATTTGGATTGATCGTTTATATTGTATCAAATCATTACCACGAATATTTCTTTGCTTGGAATCACTCATCACGTTCATTATCTCAAAAGTATTTGCTGAGTTGTATTTGGGAAGACCAATCAGGTAGTTTTTTATTATGGGCTATTTGGCATTGTGTAATAGGCTGGGTTTTAATTTGGAAAAATAAAGAATGGGAGGCAGGTACATTATTTGTAATTAATGTTGCGCAATTCTGTATTGCAACCATGTTGTTAGGCATTTATTTTTTTGGACTTAAAATAGGAAACAATCCTTTTATTCTTTGGCGTAACCATATGCCTGATATTCCTGTTTTTACTAATCCAGATTATTTGAAATTGCCAAGAGTTTATGAGGGCAATGATTTGAATACGCTTTTGCAGAATTATTGGATGGTGATTCATCCGCCAATTTTGTTCTTAGGATTTGCTTCAACCATTGTGCCGTTTGCATTTGCTTTTACTGGTTTAATGAACAAAAGACACGATTGGGTAAAACCTGTTTTGCCATGGACCGCTTTTTCTGCGGCTATTTTAGGAACAGGTATTATGATGGGTGCTGCATGGGCTTATGAGAGTTTGTCATTTGGTGGATATTGGGCTTGGGATCCTGTAGAAAATGCTTCTTTAGTACCTTGGTTAACATTAGTAGCAGGCTTGCACGTGAACCTGCTTTATAAAAACAGTGGGTTCTCTTTAAGAACTACTTACTTTTTTTACTTCATTACTTTTACCCTGATTTTATATTCTACGTTTTTAACGCGTAGTGGCATATTAGCAGACACTTCAGTACATGCATTTACAGTTGATGATAAAAATTTACAAGCCATCTATTTTCAGTTATTAGGATTTATTGCGGTGTTTTTTATACCAGCAATGTATTTGTATATTAAACGATATAAAAGCATTCCTAGTATTCAAACCGAAGAGAAAACGTATAGTAGAGAATTTTGGATGTTTATAGGTTCGTTAGTATTGTTTTTAGCAGGTATTGTAATTAGCGCAAAAACGTCTACACCTGTTTTTAATAAAATATTTGGATCAAATATTGCACCGCCAGAAGATCCTGAATTTGCACACAATCAAATACAAATATTTGTTGCAATGGTAGTTGGTTTGTTAACCGCCATTACACAATATTTAAAATACAAAGACACACCGAAAGCTATTTTTGGAAAGAAGATTTTAATACCAACCATTATTGCGGTAATGATTAGTTTGTGTATTAGCTTTTTTGGCGGAATTAATTACGACAAAAAAGGACCTGTATTTTTGTTTGCCATTCATATGGCCATTTTTACAGCCGTGTATTCTGTTGTAGCAAATGCAGCCTATATATGGATTGTATTAAAAGGGAAGTTGAAATTTGCAGGTGCAAGTGTTGCGCATGTGGGTTTTGGATTAGTGCTAGTGGGCATTTTAATTTCATCCGCCAAAAAAACGGTGCTTAGTTGGAATACAACAGGAATCACACCACTTACGCAAGAACCAAAAGGCAAAGAAAATCCTGCCGAAAATTTAACCTTGTTTAAAACCGTTCCTACCGATATGGGTAAGTATATGGTTACATGGATTAGAGATACCATTGATAATATAGACCATAAAAGATATTTTGAAATTGATTTTCAAGCAAAGGATAAGAGTGATAGTTTTAAATTATATCCCGATGTAATGAAAAATAATAAAGGGATGGAAGGATTCTCTGCTAACCCTTCTGCCAAGCATTATTGGCACAAAGATATTTTTGGATACATCACATCGTTTCAAGAAAATAAAGCCAACGATACCACTAGTTTTAGAAACAAAGTGGTAAAAGCCGGAGATACATTGTACTATGGCAATGGTTTGATTATTTTAAACAAAGTTGCTGTTAATCCCGAAAGTCAAAAATCAAAACTATTAGATGGCGAGATATCTTTGTTTATGGATATGACGGTCATTTCAAAAGACGGAAGACGATATCCTGTTAATCCAGGAGTAGCTATTAAAGGACAGAGTTTTAGAAATATCAACGATACCGTTCGGGCACAAAGTTTGGTGTTACAATTTAATAAAGTAGTAGACCAAACATCTGGTAAATTAGAAATTGGCGTTAAAGAAAGTGCAGCTATTACCGACTTGATAACCCTTAAAGTATACGAGTTTCCTTTAATCAATTCTCTTTGGTTAGGAATAGTGGTAATGGTTGTAGGATTTGGCATGTCTATCAAACAAAGAGTGGGCGAAAAATCAACATTAAAGGCTGTTTAATATAAAAATTAGTTAGTTTTTAAGGCAAAAGCACAATATTGGCCTGATTTGTTTATTTTTATTTCTAGTGAAAACCAGTGTTTTACATACCATCATTTTAATAGTCGTGCTAGTATTCAGTAGTACGACAAACAAACTTATTGCACAAACACATGGTGTTTTAGATACTGTAAAAGTGTATGCATTCGTAACACCTACAGGAGATACCATTCCTCAAAGCTATTTGCCAGACGTGTTGGTGTATGCAAAACTCACCAAAAAATGGAAGAATTATTGGGCCGATTGGACGCGTTTACGCAATGCCATATATGTAACTTATCCATACGCAAAAGCGGCTAGTAGAATAATGAACGACATTAACCACAGACTGGTGAATGTTACAGACAGCAAAGCTAGAAAAGCCATTATTCATTCGCGCGAAAAGGAATTGAAAAAAGAGTTCACTGAAAAGCTTACGCAGTTATCGGTATACCAAGGCAAAGTTTTAATGAAACTGATTTACAGAGAAACAGGAAATAATTGCTACGAAATAATTGAAGACTATAAAGGCTTTATTAATGCTGCTTTTTGGCAAACCCTTGCCGTATTATTTGGTAGTAATTTAAAACAGAAATACGATGCTGTTGAAAAGGATGCAGATATGGAAAAAATTGTTCGGGATGTAGAGCGCATGTATGGTTACCGAATTTAAATATGTTTTTCTAGGTGTGCAATAAAGTCTGTTCTATCTATCATTCTTGCTCCCAAACTTTCTAAATGAGCTGTATACACTTGACAATCAATTAAAGTAATTCCTTGTTTAATTAGTTCGTTTACTAGTGAAATAAAGGCGAATTTACTAGCATTGCTACTTGTACTAAACATGCTCTCGCCAAAAAATATTTTGCCCATTTGAATTCCGTAAAGTCCTCCCACTAAATCTTTCCCTTCCCATGCTTCGGCACTAATAGCAAACCCAAGTTTATGCAATTCATTAAAAGAATTTTCTAAATCATCCGTAATCCAAGTGCCATCCTGCGCAATTCTTTTTTGCAGTTTACAAGCATGAATTACTTGGCTAAATGCTTGATTCATTGTAAAACGAAAAGTTCTTTTTTTAAATACAGCTTGCATGCTTTTACTAACACGCAATTCATTAGGATATAAAACAAATCGAGGGTCTGGGCACCACCATAATGGCGTATCTCCTTCAAACCATGGAAAGATGCCTTTTTTGTAGGCCAATAGGAGTCTGTCTATGCTTAAATCTCCACCCATTGCTAATAACCCATCTTCGTTGGCTTGGCTTACAGGAGGGAACCAGAGTGTATTATTAAGGGCATGTATTGGCATTGATATAGTATAACTTAAATAGTAGCAGGAGAAAATTAAACGAATACTTCAATGGTGGCACCAATTCCGCGATCCGTTATGGCGTCGCACATTGGTTTTAGTGTTTCGTAATCGCCATTTTTTACAGCGTATTTGCCCCTGCTATGAATTAGCATAGCACATTGTTCGGCTTGTTCTTGGTGGTGTCCACAAATTTCAATTAGTGTTTCAATAACCCATTCAAAAGTATTTACCTCATCGTTCCATACAATTAAACTAAATGATGGGGTAGCAGCGGTTAATAAATCAACATTGGATTCTTCCCTAGGTTGGGCGGCTTCTTGTTGTGAATATTGGTGCATATTGCGAAGTTAGTATTGGTTTGGAATTTAAAACGCAAAAACTGCCAATTAATTATGTATTTGTGTACAGATTTGGGCAAAAGCATAAAAAAAAATTTGGTGATTATCTTATAGACCCTATTTTTGCACTCCCAAACAATCAAAGGGAGCATAGCTCAGCTGGTTTAGAGCATCTGCCTTACAAGCAGAGGGTCCGCGGTTCGAACCCGTGTGCTCCCACACAATACGGTAAATGGTTTCAAGAAATTGAAACCATTTTTATTTCTACCTATTTCAATACAATTACGCCACAAATCAGATTTAAGTGGCAAGAATGTTTTTCATTATTATTGCTCAAATGCCTATAAAAAAATGGTATGCGGCCATCGGAGAAAATATTTTGGCATATGATTTACAAGACAGCGTAATGCATAACTCGCTCTAAACAGAACTTAACAGTGAGTCATTTAGAAAAAAAGTGACCAAAGATAAAACAAATAATTCTTACTTTTAAACTATCCAAATAGCTATTTACTCATTTTGCTACTACAACATATACGTACAGAGATGTTTTCGGCAATTAATTCAGTATTTATGAGTAGTCTTTTCATGATTGTACGTTATACATTTATACTAGTTATATTCAGTAATTGCAAAATTACACACCGAATCGCTGATTCTGGTGAAGTGGTTGAGGATGTGAACACATTTTGGAAAACAGTTAATAGTATCGATACCCCATATATCAACATTTCGCAAAAAGCTTGGTATCAAGACAGTATTGGTATTACACAAATCTGTCAAATTAATTTTGTTACCAATGGTTCAGACCAATCTCTCAATATTTCAACTATTGGATATCGTTTTTTAGATTTGAAAAAAAAGTGGGCATATGAATATAATGGTTTATCAGACACTGCTTTAATGGAGCGCAAATATCGATTTTCCGATACCACGCATTTTATAGGAGGATGGAATTTTGTCAATCGTATCTCTCATCCAATAGATAGTTTTCGTATTTTACTTGATACAACTATCAGTAAAATCACTTACAAACAAGCTAAAGCAATTTTTCTCGTTAATAAAACTAGATACGAAGGCATTTGCATATTTCGTTGTGATATAAAAAAGAGTAATTTTCAAATTAACAAAGCTATAAGTAATCAAATGGGGTGCCAACTTGCTTTTTTACGAAAATATCCTGTAGAAAATCCGCAATCGAAAAATGATGAAGAAATAAAATTTATCTCGAATCATTTCCCAGACTCCATAGTAAAAGTGTTTACTGCATGGAAAAAAAATGAACTACTCTATCCTGTAGAGTAGTTCATTTTTTTAATCATACTATCCAATAATTTACTTACTTTAGGTAAGTAAATCACCCAATCTTCTGCAATTCTAACGCAAAAGCTCTATTTACTATTCTTGTAATCACTATCATTCCTCAACACTTATTTAATCATTGAAATAGGTTATAATCTATTTCTAAACCCACATGTATGAAAATTTTTATAACGGTATTATTCTTATTTATAGGGTTAAACACTTTTGCTCAAAACACGGTAATTAAAGCAGGTCATTTTTTTGATGCAAGAACTGGTAAGATGATAAATAATCAGATGATAATAATTCAGAATGGGAAAATAATAGAAGTAGGAGTAAATCTAAAAATAAATAAAACAGATACTGTTATTGACCTTTCTAATTCATGGGTATTGCCGGGATTGATGGACTGTCATGTTCATATAACAAGCAGTCAAGCATACAGAAAGGGAAATTGGAATGATTTTATTGTTACAGAAAGCAATGCTTTACGAGCACTAAGGGGTTCTGTTGTTGCCAAGCATTTTTTAGACAATGGCTTTACAACCGTTAAAGAAATTGGCAATGATGCCAACTACGCAACGTCAGATATTATTAAAGCAATTAAAAATGGATGGATCCAAGGACCAACAATAATTTATTCAGGAAAAATTATTGCACCTTATGGCGGTCAATCTTCGGGACTTAATCCAGAACATGAACATTTTTGGGATTGGGAATATATTGATGCTGATAGCCATGAGGAGATCATTAAAGCCATTCGTAAAAATATTTATTACGGAGCAACAGTTATTAAAATGGTAACTGGCGACAATGGCATATATGATGAAGAAGATATAAAAGTGGCAGTAGCAGAAGCAAAAAAATATGGATTAAAAGTTACTGTTCATGTAAGTAAGGGTGGACAAGAAGCAACTAATGTAATTTTAGGCGGTGCTGCTGCTATTGAACATGGTTGGGAGTTAAACAACACGCAACTTCAACTAATGAAAGACAAAGGAACTTTCTTAGTAGGCACTGACTTTGCTTTTGACAATTGGTACGCCCTAGGATATGATTCCTCTATAGCTAAATCAATGACGGACAAAGATATAGACAGGCTTAAAAGAGCCTATCTAATTGGTACCAAAATGGCTTTTGGAACCGATAATTTTATTGATCTTCCTGGCTTAAATCGTATTCAGTCAAATCTTAAAATATTAGAAAATTGGAAGCTAGCTGGTATTCCGTCATCTTATATTTTGCAAAGTATGACGATAAACGCTGCTGAATTATTAGGTTTAGAAAATGCAAGAGGTGTTTTAGAAAAATCTTATTATGCAGATATTATTGCACTTAAAAATAATCCGCTCGACAATATTGATGCAATAAAGACCGTTCAGTTTGTGATGAAAGAAGGCAAAGTGATAAGGCGAGATTAGTTAGGACATCAGTTTGGAAAATCCACACGCAAGGTGTTTATTGTATAATTCATTAAATATTTTACTGACTTTAAAGAAGTAAATTCCTAAATTTATTGTAATTCTAACGCAATAGCTCTATTCAAAAACTTTTTAATTTCAATCCTTTCTTAGACTCTTATTTAATCATTGAGATAAACATTAATCTATTTCTAAATCAACACGTATGAAAAAATATTATACAATCGTAGCTTTTCTTTTAACTAGTATTTGGTGTCAAGCACAAAGTCCAGAAGAGACTTTAAAATCACTTGGCATAATACTTTCACAACCAAATGCTCCAATTGCCAATTATGTAAATTATGTTAGAACAGGGAACTTATTATATTTTTCAGGATCAGGTACTGACATTGCCTTTAAGGGTATAAGTAAAGGGAAATTGGGCAAGGATTTAACAATAGAAGAAGGCAGGGAAGCTGCAAGACATGTTGGAATTAATTTAATTGCTAACTTGAAAAATGCTGTTGGTGATTTGAAAAAAGTAAAAAGAATTATAAAGGTATTAGGGATGGTCAATAGCACCGAAACTTTTACAGATCAACCAAAAGTAATCAATGGATTTTCAGATTTAATGGTTGAAGTATTTGGGGAAAAAGGTAAACATGCTAGATCTGCAGTTGGAATGATTTCACTCCCTAATAATATGGCAGTAGAAATTGAAATGATTGTTGAGGTTGAAAATGAATAAAAAAAATAGTACTATTCTATGAACAAAAATATCGTAAACAACCTCAATAATCCCGCCCAACTTGAAAAATTGTATAGGGATAATAAAACCAGTTTTAAAAAAGAATTTAATTTAATCTACCCCGAAAATAAAGATTTGTTAGTTCTACAATATTGGAATGAGCGATTGAATTATGAATCAGAAAAAAAATCATTTGGCACAAAGAAAGAATTGTTATTTGTTTTAGTCATTGCTTTACTTGCAGGACTTGTAGCCAATATTCCTAATATAACAGGAATTAATGAAGAAAGATTTTTCTCGAAAAACATTTCATTTATTGTGTTTCCGTTTTTAAGCTTTTATTTTATTTCAAGCCAAAAATTAGCACTAAACAAATTTCTTTTTCCGGCTTTAGCCATTTTAATTTCGGTCTTTTATATTAATTTATTACCCTACAATATCAAAAGCAATTCAATAATTTTAGCACAAATTCATTTGCCACTCTTTTTATGGGCTGTTCTAGGGTATGCTTTTTTAGGAAATACATTTAGCGATAGACAAAAGAGAATTGATTTTTTAAAATTTAATGGCGATTTGGTGGTGATATGTGCCATTATGTTTTTATCTGGTATGTTATTTAGTGTTATGACACTTGGCTTATTTGAATTGATTGGTCTTAAAATTGCACAATTTTATTTTCAGCATATTGCTATATGGGGCGCGGCTGCCATTCCTATTGTAGGCACCTATTTAATTCAAAGCAATCCGCAACTAATTAGCAAAGTGTCTCCAATTATTGCAAAAATATTTGCACCACTAGTTTTTTTAAATCTATTTATTTATTTAGGAGCAGTCATTTACACTGGAAAATATCCCTATAATGACAGGAATTTATTGTTAGTTTTTAATGCATTGTTAATTGGGGTACTAGCATTAATATCATTTTCAGTTTCCGAAACAAGCAAAACTTCTAAAAGCAAATTCAGTTTGTTATTATTATTTGGACTTTCTATTTTAACCATCATAATAAACAGTATCGCATTATCTGCAATTAGTTTTAGAATAATGGAATGGGGAGTTACGCCAAACAGGGTAGCTGTGCTAGGAGGAAACATATTGATATTTATAAACCTATTATTGGTTTCGCATAAATTACTTATGATCAATAGGGAGAAAGCCGAAGTGGAGGCTGTTGAAATTAGTATTGCATCATTTTTACCCATTTATGGAATCTGGACAGGATTAGTAACCTTTTTATTCCCGCTATTATTCCATTTTAAGTAAAGTAAGGGTGGGTAAATATATAATAGAAAATAAATGGGATGATGAATTTTTAAAAGGCAATAAAATTTCTTTTTAAGTATTCAAACTTTCTGAAAAATTGTTTGTTTTAATTTTTAAATCAAATATGTTATTTATTAGAACTATTTTTAGGCGTTGAAATACTCATTTACCATATTTTTATTGATAATTATCAGTGTATGCCATTTAAATATTATTGAATGCTGCAACTTTTATGTGCATTCACAAAAAATGGAACTCAATAAGGGTTTAAATGACAGTTCCAAACAAGAAGAAGACGCTTCTCAAAAAGAAATCAAAGATAATTTAGACGACCAAGAAAAATATTGTTCAAATAATTGTTTTTTTCATAAAGGTTCTTTTATTTTATTAGACAATAAGAAATTTATTATTCCTAATGATGTATTGAAAATGCATCCTGATACAGACACAATTTTACAGCCTCCAGAATTTTCGTATTTACTTTCCTAGTCTATTGACATTAAAACTGTCAAATTTCAATTATTAAAAATTATTAGCATTAAGTAGCAATACTATTGGCAATATTTCTATAGCCATATATTTAGTTATTGCATAAAAGGCAAGTACATATTATGAATCAAAAGAATTTATTATTAAATATTAAACAGGATTTTCCTGCAAGTTTGGTGGTTTTTTTAGTAGCACTTCCTTTGTGTTTGGGCGTGGCATTAGCAAGTGGCGCTCCTTTGTTGTCGGGTTTAATTTCAGGAATCATCGGAGGCGTTGTAGTAGGTTTTTTAAGTCAGTCTCATACAAGTGTAAGTGGTCCCGCTGCTGGTTTAGCGGCTGTAGTATTATCGTCAATAATGCAATTGGGTAGTTTTGAAACTTTTTTATTGGCAGTTGTAATTGCAGGTGTAATTCAAGTTATAATGGGTATTGCAAAAGCGGGATTTATTGCCAATTATATCCCATCTAATGTTATTAAGGGATTATTAGCGGCAATAGGGTTAATATTAATTTTAAAGCAAATTCCACATGCTTTTGGAATTGATAAAGATGTAGAAAATGATTTTACATTTTTTCAACAAGATGGAGAAAATACATTTTCTGAATTATTAAGTATTGTAAATTATTTTTCTTGGGGTTCTGTTGTTATCACCATATTATCTATGTTAGTTTTAATTTATTGGGATAAAATTTCTATAAAAAGTTTAAAAATTATTCCAGTTTCACTTTTTGTTGTAATACTAGGAGTTGTATGCAATGCTTTATTTGTTAATTATTTCCCTTCATTTGCTATTGAAACGACCCATTTGGTGCATATTCCAAAATTTGATGGGATTCAATCTTTACTAACATTTCCTAATTTTTCTAGTATATCAAATTATCAAGTATGGGTTGTTGCATTTACTATTGCAATTGTTGCTTCGTTAGAAACTTTACTCAATCTAGAAGCTGTTGAGAATATTGATCCTCATAAAAGACAGGCATCTCCAAATACAGAATTATGGGCTCAAGGTGTTGGTAATATTTTTTCTGGTTTAATTGGTGGAATTCCTATAACCTCAGTTATTGTAAGAAGCTCAGTAAATATAAATGCGGGTGCAGCTACTAAAGTATCTACTATTTTACATGGGTTATTTTTATTAATAAGTCTGATTCTTTTAAGTTCTATAATCAATTTGATACCATTGGCCTCATTAGCGTCTATTTTAATTTTAACAGGCTATAAATTGACTAAAGTATCATTGTTTAGAGATATGTATAAAAAAGGGTTGAATCAGTTTATACCATTTGTAGTTACAATTTTAGCTATTGTTTTTACAGATTTATTAATTGGCGTTTTAATTGGATTAGCGGTTAGTATATTTTATTTACTTAAAAGCAATTTTAAGAATCCTTTTGTACTTCAAAAAGAAACATTACATATAGATGAAATAGTAAGAATGGAATTGCCCAATCAAGTGTCGTTCTTAAATAAAGCATCTATAAAAGATACTTTATGGAGTATTCCTAATGATTCTAAAATTATTATTGATGCTACTAATACCGATTTTATAGATAGTGATATATTAGAAATTATTACTGATTTTAAACAAACAATATCTAAAGAAAAAGGCATTAAACTAAATATTCTTGGATTAAAAGAACAGTATCAGCTAGATGACCATATTCAATTTGTTAATGTGTTAGATAAAGAAACACAACAAAAAATGCAACCTGATGATATTGTAGAAATTTTAAAAAAGGGTAATCAACGATTTGTATCGGGTATTAGAAATGAAAAATATTTAAAACACCAGGTTAATGCAACTTCATTTGGTCAGAACCCATTAGCAATCGTACTAAGTTGTATAGACAGTAGAACCACAACTGAGCATATATTCGATTTGGGATTAGGAGATATTTTTAGTGTTCGAATTGCTGGCAATATTTTAAATAAAGACATACTGGGTAGTATGGAATTTGCTACACAGTTAGTAGGTGTAAAATTAGTAGTTGTTTTAGGTCATACTAAATGTGGCGCTATTATTGGTGCTTGTAATGATGTTAAATTAAATCACCTGACAACACTTTTGGAAAAAGTGAAACCAGCTATTGAAAAGGAATCAGTAACACTCGAAAATCGGAACGGCTCAAATGAAGCATTTGTAAATAATGTTACTGCATTAAATGTGCTATTAACTATTGCACGGATAAGAGCAGAAAGTAGCATTATTGCCGATTTAGAAAACAAAGGAGTTGTAAAAATTATAGGAGGATTGTATAATGTAGAAACAGGGGTTGTTAATTTGTTTGATTAGTTTTTAATAAATAAGGCAGTAGTTTTTTAACTGCTGCCTTTAATTTAAAAATATACATCCAACTTATTACATTAAAAATTATTTATCCTCCAATTGGCCAAACCACACGCAAGCATATCCCTTGTAGATACCCACGCCCATTGCTTTAAAGCTGATGTCTTTCCATTTACCTTGGTTTGTCATTACACTATTATGTCCAGCTGAATTTTTCCATCCATTTAATGCACATATAGGGTTGCACAAATTGTCTTTTGGTGAATGATTGTGCTCAATTTCATAGCCTGGACTTAAATAGTTGGCTATTTCTTTTGGTTTATTCCACATGCCTGAAGCTTGCTTATGGTCTGGTGTATAGCAAACTGGCGTCCAAATCCCTTTATCTGACCAAGAGTGTTCATTACATTCAGAACTTCCTCTAACAAAATTATCATATAAATCTTTGCAGTGTATTTTTGCAACTTTAGTTAGCTTATTTGACAATGCAATTTCTGGCAGATTCAATGTTTTTCTATATTCATTAATGATTCTGCATAGTTCAATTTCATCATTAGATGCTTTGTATTCATCTGCCTTATAACTAGTAAATATTGTAATGGCAAATAGTAAGCAGGAGGCAATTATTATTTTCATATAAAATTAATATGGGTTTGTATTGAGGATAAATCTAAATATTATCCTTACCCAATATTTAATTTATACTGTTAAATAAGTATTTCTTAACATCAATTCAACTGCAAAGCAGGCAACCGTAAATGTTGACTATCATAAACAAAAAGTTCTTCTATTTCATAGGTCCAGTATTTGTAGAGGGGGGATTTTGCTAGGTATTTATCGGCCTCTGCTTTTGATTCTGCATTCATAGTAATCCAACAAGTTTGAGATTCCATTGCTACTGCATAACTGTCAATAGTTCCCTTGTTCATTAAATAGTTAATATAAGTGCGATGGGGCGGCACGAATGACATAAACTGTTCATCCATTGTAAATTTAATGATCGCTTGGAACTTTTTCATGTACAACTAGTTTATAAATTTAACAATACAAGAATCGTGCAATGATTTCTGAAATGGCAAACTGTCAATTAATTCCTTTTTGAAGATATTGCTAATTATGATATTTAAAAAATAATTTGTGCAATCTTTCCATTAGATCCTGCTAACCAAACAGTAGGGCCATTTTTTGCTTTTTTTACTACATGATAACTGTCTTTAGACACTAATGTCCAGGTTAAACCACCATCATGCGAAATGTCTATTCCCGATGTGCCGCAACAAATCAGGTCTTTTTCGTTCAAATAAATCACACTTGATCTGTAACCATGTGGTGGTGTTGTAGGAAAAATAAATTGCCCAGGTTTCTTTAAATTAAACAAAACTGCATTGCCTTTTTGAACAGTGTCTTTTGCAAAATCACCTCCAACAATCATTCCTTTATTTTTAAAAATAGCTAATGAATTAGCACCTGTTGATTGCTCGCCTTGTAGTATTGGTAATGTAATTGGGGCATTATAGTTTACAAATAGTCTTGCAGATTTTCCGCCAGTGGCAAATACAAACTTAATAGTTGAATTTAGTAAACTAATATTAGACCCGCTAGAAGCAAAAAATGCTTCTCCTTCATTTACTGGAATACTTGGTGTTGTTAATTTCTGCCAATTTATTCCGCCAGTTGTAGTACTTGCTAAATACGCATTTCCATTAATAGGGTCGCCAATTACAATACCATGATTGTTGTCTGAAAAGTCCATGGCATCTAAAAACATTCCTTTAGTACTATCTTCAAAAACCTTTTGCCAGTGTTGTCCTCCGTCTGTGGTTCTGAGGATGATTGCTGGTGCATCTACACCCATTATAATCGCTGTGTTTTTATCGAATCCTTCAATATCTCTAAAATCTCTTTTTTCATACCCGTTAACTTTTATCCATTCAAAATGGCTACCTCCATCTACAGATTTTGCTACCATACCATTGTTGCCACTTGCCCAAATAGTTTGTGCGTCTACTACCGATAAACCTCGCAAGCTAATTCTGTTGCCAGACTGCATTAATTGAATAGTAGGTAATTGCGCAATTGTTGTGGAGCCTAAAAAAATAAGAGATAAACAAGAAAAGATTTTTATTAACCGCATAATACATGAGTTTTGCGTACTAAAAATAGCGTTCTTTATTGTACGTTCAAATTCTTTAAATAGTTATTATCATGATTCCATACTGGATGAGCCGCACTCAATTGCTTTTAGGCGACGAAGCTTTAGAAGTATTAATGACCAAAAACGTATTAGTAGTTGGTTTGGGTGGAGTTGGTGGTATTTGTGCTGAAATGATTGCACGTGCGGGTGTAGGTAAAATGACCATTGTAGATGTTGATACAGTTGATTTAAGCAATGCCAATAGGCAAGTGGCTGCTTTGCATTCTACAGCGGGAATGCCTAAGGCAGAAGTGATGGCTGCTCGCCTTAAAGACATCAATCCTTTATTAGATTTAACTGTGTTAACCATTTATATTAAAGATGTTGAAACCGACCATTTATTAAACAATAATTCGTTTGATTATGCAGTGGATTGTATTGATACATTATCGCCAAAAGTTTATTTTTTAAAAGCTTGTTTAGATAGAAAAATTCCTATTGTTAGCTCGCTAGGCGCTGGTGGAAAATTAGATCCTTCACTTGCGCAGATTGCTGATATTTCTAAAACCCATCAGTGTGCACTTGCCAGTTATGTTCGAAAAAAATTACACGCTTTAGGAATCTACAAAGGCATTACGGTAGTGTTTAGCCCAGAAGTAGTAGACCAAACCAAAGTGATTGTTACAGAAAAAGCATTTCCTAAAAAATCAATCATTGGTACTATTAGTTATATGCCAGCTATTTTTGGTTGTATGGTTGCCAGTGTAGTTATTAGAGGCTTGTTGCCAGCAGAAAACAATTAGTAAATCAAATAAGGAGCCACTTCGTTTTTCCAATTATTTACAGCCGTTAATTTTGTAATGCTTGCTATAAATTGATTCAGCGGCAAATCAAATAAAGCCTCACTATTTGGGATGCCTAATAATTTATCTAAATGATTTTTTCCATCAGGGTTTACTTGTGTACAATAAGGTGCCCATTCGAATTTTGTAGGATGTAATGCTTTTATTAATTGAATTAGCAATAGTCCATTGGTAACCGATTGAAAATAGGCGGGTTCTTTTATAGTTAGTTGTATGCCATTGCACTGTTGGTCTTTGTATTTTCCTGCAATTGGAGTAAATTGTATGGGTGTTGCAACTACTTCATCTAACCCTAATTGATTAAATAATCCGGCCACTTTTTTACTATCCATCCATGGTGCTCCAGCAATGCAAAATGCCTGATTAGTTCCCCTGCCTTCACTAATATTTGTGGCTTCTAGTAAACACATTCCAGGATATAACAACATGCTCTCAAAGCTTTGTATAGCGGGCGATGTAGCAACAAATGCATTTCCCCAGTCTGGTTGAAAATCTGTTCTATCGCAAAAACTAAAAGGTATGATTGTTAGGTTACAATTTAGTTGTTGGATAACATTAAAATATTGTGCTAATTCGCCCAAACTACAACTATGCCGAATGGGTATTGGCCATCTACCAATAAAGGAAGCTGAATCTTCATCTAACATCGGGCCTTCTGCTAGTGAAAGATTGGCAGAAATAGGATTTGGTCTATCTAGTACAATTAATTTTTTATTTGATGTAGCACATGCTTCCATCACATAAGTTAGTGTCCATAAATAAGTATAAAATCTACTTCCAATATCTGGAATATCAAATAATACCAAATCAATATTTTCTAAATCTTCAGCTGATGGTTTTAATTTATTTCCATACAAACTAATAATGGGTAATTGTGTTAATGCGTCTGTTCCATTTGGCATTGGTTTACCATCTTCGCCTGTTGCTTCTATTCCATGTTCTGGAGAAAATAAACAAATCAAATTAAAACCATTTTTTATTAATGCTAGCCTAGATGAAATGCCATCTCTTGTTCTTGCTGCATTGTTTGTAACCAATGCAATACGTTGATTTTTTATTTGCTCGGGTTGTTGTAATAAATGGTCTATTCCAAATAAAATCATGGTGGTATTATTAGTCGCGTTCAAATTCTAATACATCTTTTAAATGCTCAATTACATTAAAGATAATTGGGCAACGATTGTAGTGCATGAAACTGGTAAATAGTCGTTGTTTAAAATTTGGTAAATGCATGGCAGGAAATTCTCTGCAACCAGCAAATCGATTTTCGTAAACGGTACATTTATTATCCGATAAAAAAGTACAGGGAATGGTATTTATTAGCATTAATCCATTAGACCCTTTCTCTAAATATTGTTCGTCAAAATTTTCCCTAGTTTGGTTTAAGGCTGATGATAATACATTGGCCTCCTCATCAGAAACGGTAATCATTAAAGATTTACAGCAGTTCCCACACTGGGTACAATCAATTTTAGGAGTAATGTTATGATTCAGTTCTAGCACTTTACTGTCAACTTGGCCGCCATCAATTTGCTGTAAAAACATTTTAAACCGCTCATTTTCATGTTCACGAGCAATACTCAGCGAAGAAATTGTCAACAAATTGGTTTCGATATGGTCAATTTTGGCTTGGATTTGCCAAAAATAGGGCAAGTTTAGCCAGAATGGGTGCAAAATCCTGTTTTTGAATTGTTTTATCCACATTGTGCATCCATTTGTAGAAAAGTAAAATTGTGCCGCCGCTAGAGGTAGTTAGATTTGCGAGTTGTAGCCATAGTATCTGATGGCTAATTAAATAGATTGGAGATTATGGCAGAAGAAAAGAATTTATCGGAATACAATGAGGCCTCCATTCGGTCACTTGACTGGAAAGAGCATATACGATTGCGTCCGGGTATGTATATTGGAAAATTAGGCGATGGTTCTGCGCCCGATGATGGTATTTATGTGTTAATCAAAGAAGTTATTGATAACTGTATTGATGAACATACCATGGGTTATGGTAAACAAGTGGAGTTAACTATTGAAAACAAAACGGTTACTATACGTGATTATGGTCGTGGTATTCCATTGGGAAAACTGGTTGATGTAGTTAGTAAAATAAATACTGGTGCCAAGTACGATAGCAAAGCATTTCAAAAAAGTGTGGGATTGAATGGAGTGGGTACTAAGGCGGTGAATGCGCTTAGCCAATATTTTAAAGTAACAGCTTATAGAGAAGGTAGAGAAAGAACTGCAGAGTTTGAAAAAGGCGAACTCATTAAAGAGCACAAAGAAGCCAAAACAGATGAGCCAAATGGAACACTAGTAAACTTTATTCCAGACGAAACTGTTTTTAGAAATTTCCATTATATCTACGAATATATCGACAACCAATTATGGAATTATTGTTACCTGAATGCAGGATTAGCCATGCATTTTAATGGTAAAAAATATGTTAGTAAAAATGGTTTGTTAGATCTGTTATTGCGTAAAACCAATCCAGATGAATTGCGTTATCCGAT